>CAZOHB010000034.1:0-18286 GCA_964579345.1 uncultured Parasporobacterium sp. | reverse complement strand
GTGAATGTACTAATGTTACCCTTGGTAAACTTTTGTATATTATACCACTAAAAAGAGTTACGTCTGAAAAACCGATGATCATCTGCGGCGGCGGTGTTGTAAGAAGCCGTGCGGACAAAGAACTGAATGAGTTCGCGGAGAAAGTGGACGCACCTGTTGCCATCACGGTAATGGGCGGCGGCGCTCTTCCGGGAAGAAGCCCGCTTGCAACCGGTATGATCGGTATGCATGGTTCCCAGGCTTCCAATATGGCAGCAGACGGATGTGACCTTCTGATCGCTTTAGGCTGCCGTTTCTCTGACCGCGTTGCCTTAGATCCTGAGACCTTTGCAAATAATGCGAAGATCGTTCAGGTCGATATCGACCGTTCCGAGATCAACAAAAACGTTCCGACGGATCATCACATCATCGGAGATGCAAAAGTCGTTCTTAAAATGCTGAATGAGAAACTTGCTCAGCAGCATCATACAGAATGGAAAGACTACGTTTTCTCCTTCGCAACAGAAACAGAATATGATGAAAATAAAGATAAACTGACACCGAAGCAGGTCCTTCGCACGATCGCTGAGATGATGCCGCAGGATACGATCGTATCCACTGATGTCGGACAGCATCAGATGTGGGCGATCCAGCATTTCCACTTTGATTATTCCGGACAGCTTTTAACCAGCGGTGGTTTTGGAACCATGGGCTTCGGACTCGGAGCTGCAATCGGTGCAAAGGTCGGAAATCCGGATAAGGCCGTCATTCATATCACAGGCGACGGAAGTTTCCGTATGAACTGCAACGAGCTTGCAACAGAAGAGCACTACGATACTCCGGTCATTACCTTTATCCTTAACAACGGAACCCTTGGTATGGTCCGTCAGTGGCAGTCTTTGATCTATGATCACCGTTATGCTGCAACAACGCTTGACCGGGGTCCTGACTTTGTAAAACTTGCGGAAGCATACGGCCTGAAAGGTGCGCATGTCAGCAACGAAGAGGAACTTCGTGCGGCGATCCAGGAAGCACTTGAAAGCGGACATGGGTATGTTGTTGACTGTATCATCGATCTGGATGAGATGGTTCGTCCGATGGTTGAAGGCGGAAAACAGATTACCGATTTCCTGGTGAAATAAAGAAAGGAGGACAGAAAGATGAAAGAACAGAAACTTTATACTTTAGCGGTTCTGGTCGACAATGAGGCAGGTGTCCTTTCACAGGTCTCCAGAATGTTCTCCAGAAAAGGTTACAATATTGAATCCCTCGCTGTGGGAGCTACCTCCGATCCGGAAACCAGCCGTATCACGATCGAGGTCGTCTGTACGGAAGAGCAGATCTCACTGCTTTCCCTCCAGCTTCAGAAGCTGTATCCGGTTCATTCCGTGAAGCTCCTGGATCAGAACAATTCGATCCGCAGAGAGCTTGTCATGATCAAGGTAAGCACCCCGACGAGCGCGATCCGGAATGAGATCATCCAGATCTCCAATATCTTCCGTGCAAACATCATTGATGTTTCGATCAGCACGCTGACGATCGCCATGATCGGTGATGAGTCCAAGATCAACGGTATTGAAAAGATCTTAAAAGAGTTCGAGATCATCGAGCTTGTACGGACAGGTTATGTAGCACTTGAAAGAGGATTGTTGTCTATTTACGAAGATACAAAAGAAAAAGGAGAATTCAACTATGGCAAAAATGTATTATGAAAATGATTGTAACATTGCAAACCTTGATGGAAAGACCATTGCAATTATCGGTTATGGTTCTCAGGGACATGCCCATGCATTAAACCTCAGAGATTCCGGATGCAATGTTGTCATCGGCCTCAGAGAGGGCGGAAAAAGCTGGCCGGTAGCTGAAAAAGACGGTTTCGAAGTTCTTACCGTAGCTGAAGCTACAAAGAAAGCTGACATCATCATGATCCTGATCAACGATGAAGCACAGGCTGATATGTACAGAAAAGACATTGCTCCTTATCTGACAGAAGGCAAAGCGATCGCGTTCGCACACGGCTTCAACATCCGTTACAAACAGATCGTTCCGCCGGCAAACGTAGACGTATTTATGGCAGCTCCGAAGGGACCGGGACATACGGTAAGAAGCCAGTATGTTGCTGGAAAAGGTGTTCCGTGCCTCGTTGCTGTTGAGCAGAACGCAACCGGAAAAGCGTATGATATCGCACTTGCTTACATCGCAGGTATCGGCGGTGCAAGAGCAGGTATCCTTGAGACAACGATGAACGAAGAGACCGAGACCGACCTGTTCGGCGAGCAGACCGTTCTTTGCGGCGGCCTTGTAGACCTGATGAAATGCGGTTTTGAAACTCTGGTTGAAGCTGGATATGCTCCGGAGAATGCGTATTTCGAGTGCATCCACGAAGTAAAACTGATCGTCGACCTGATCAACAAGGGCGGCGTTGCAGCTATGAACTATTCGATCTCCGATACCGCTGAATTCGGCGAGTATGTATCCGGACCGAGAGTTCTTCCTTATGAACAGACAAAGGCAAATATGAAGGCTGTTCTGAACGATATTCAGGACGGAACCTTTGCAGGAAAATGGATCGCTGAAAACAAGAACGGCAGAACATTCTTCAACTCCAAGAGAGCACAGCTTGCTAAGCACCCGATGGAAGTTGTCGGAAAAGAGCTGCGTGAGAAGATGCTTTGGAAGAACGATGCGGACCTCGACACTGCGTCGAACTAAGGAGGTCATATATGAGATCTGATAATGCGAAACTTGGTGTCGCTCGTACACCGAATAAAAGCTTAATGTACGCACTGGGCATGACGGATGAGGAAATCAACCGCCCTCTTATCGGTGTTGTTAACTCTTTTAATGAGATCGTTCCGGGACATATGCATCTGCGCCAGATCGCGGACGCGGTTAAGGCTGGTATCCGCGCAGCAGGTGGTACTCCGATCGAGTTCCCGGCAATCGCTGTCTGCGACGGTATTGCAATGGGCCATGTCGGAATGAAATATTCTCTGGTCACCAGAGATCTGATCGCGGACTCTACTGAGGCGATGGCGATCGCGCATCAGTTTGACGGCCTCGTTATGATCCCGAACTGCGACAAGAACGTTCCGGGTCTTCTGATGGCTGCGGCAAGACTGAATATCCCGACGATCTTTGTAAGCGGCGGCCCGATGCTGGCAGGCCACTTAAAAGACGGCAGAAGAACCTGCTTAAGCCATATGTTTGAAGCTGTCGGCGCTTATCATGCAGGTACGTTAGATGAAGCAGGCGTTGAAGAGTACACCGAGAATGCGTGTCCTTCCTGCGGTTCCTGCTCCGGTATGTATACCGCAAACTCCATGAACTGCCTCTGCGAAGCAATCGGTATGGCACTCAAAGGAAACGGAACGATCCCGGCTCCGTTGTCCGCAAGACTCCGTCTGGCGAAGAAAGCCGGCATGCAGATCATGGAACTGGTGGAAAAAAATATCTGCCCGAGAGACATCATGACTGAGAAAGCGTTTGAAAATGCTGACGTTGTGGATATGGCTCTTGGATGCTCGACAAACACGATGCTGCATCTTCCGGCAATCGCTCACGAAGCAGGCCTCGAGATCAGCCTGGATATGTCCAACGAGATCAGTGAGAAGACACCGAACCTCTGCCACCTGGCTCCGGCAGGCGATACCTTCATGGAAGACCTTGATCAGGCAGGCGGCGTACACGCTGTCATGAAAGAGCTGACCAAGAAAGGCCTTCTGCATACAGACGTTATGACCGTTACCGGAAAGACTCTGGCAGAGAATCTGGAAGGTGTTGAGAACCGCGATCCGGAAACGATCCGTCCGATCGACAATCCGTATTCCGCAACCGGTGGCATTGCTGTTCTGAAAGGAAATGTTGCTCCGGACGGCTGCGTTGTTAAGAAGAGCGCAGTTGCGGAAGAGATGATGGTTCATGAAGGTCCGGCAAGAGTCTTCGACAGCGAAGAAGATGCGATCGAAGCAATCTATGCAAAGAAGATCAATCCGGGTGATGTTGTTGTGATCCGTTACGAAGGACCGAAAGGCGGCCCGGGCATGAGAGAGATGCTGAACCCGACTTCCGCGATCGTCGGTATGGGTCTTGGCGCAAGTGTTGCCCTGATCACAGACGGAAGATTCTCCGGTGCAACGAGAGGCGCTGCGATCGGACATGTATCTCCGGAGGCAGCTTCCGGCGGAAATATCGGTCTGATCAACGAAGGCGATATCATCTCCATCGATATCCCGAACTGCAAGATCAATGTCGCTGTTTCGGATGAAGAACTCGAAGCAAGAAGAGCAAACTGGGTTTGCCCGGAACCGAAGATCAAGACCGGTTATGCGGCTCGTTATGCAAAACTGGTTACTTCTGCAGACAAGGGTGCTGTGTTAATGTAATTTATGAAGCGGGCGGGATCTTTCCTGCCCGCTTATACAGGATAATAATATGAGACAGATTAAGATTTTTGATACGACGTTAAGAGATGGTGAGCAGTCTCCGGGCTGCACCATGAATCTGAAAGAGAAAATTGAAATTGCGAAATGCCTCGAAAAGCTGAAAGTGGATGTTATTGAGGCTGGCTTTGCGATTTCTTCTCCCGGAGATTTTGAATCGGTAAATACGATCGCAAAGAACATTAAGGAATGCGAGATCGCATCCCTTGCAAGATCGACGGAAAAAGATATTGACGCAGCCTGGGAGGCTGTCAGGGCTGCGGAAAATCCGAAGATCCACCTTTTCATTGCGACATCGAAGCTCCATATGGATTACAAGCTGAAGATGACGGAGGAGGAAGTTCTTGAGCGCATCAGATATATGACAGCATATGCAAAGAAATATTGCTCCAGTATTGAGTTTTCTGCAGAAGATGCAACGAGAAGCGATCTGGAGTTTCTTTCAAAGGCGACGGAGATCGCGATCGCAAACGGTGCGACCGTTGTCAACCTTCCGGATACGGTAGGATATTCCACTCCGGATGAGATGAAACGGATGATCACCTATGTTCTTGAGCATGCGGAAGGCGCACAGGATATCGAGCTTTCCGTTCACTGCCACAATGACCTTGGTATGGCAACCGCAAATTCCTTAGCAGGCGTTCAGGCAGGAGCAAGACAGATCGAGTGTACGATCAACGGCCTTGGTGAGCGTGCAGGAAACACGGCTTTAGAGGAAGTGGTTATGGCGATGAAGACCCGTGCGGATTCCTTTACGGATGTGGACTGCCGGATCGATACGAAACAGCTTTACCGCGCAAGCAAGACGGTCTACAACGTAATCGGACAGCACGCGCCGTTAAATAAAGCGATTGTCGGACAGAACGCATTTGCGCATGAGTCCGGTATCCACCAGCACGGCGTGCAGGCGAACAAACTGACGTATGAGATTATGACGCCGGAGTCCATCGGTATTCATGTCAATAATATCGTTCTCGGAAAGCATTCCGGAAAACACGCGTTCCAGGAGCACATCGAGAACATGGGCTATCAGCTGAGCGAAGAAGAACTGCTGAAAACCTTTGATGCATTTAAAGCGCTCTGTGATAAAAAGAAAAACGTGAATGATGCGGATATTGAGGCACTCATTCTTGATAACACCAGTGCTGAGATGGAAGTTCATGAAGATGACTACAGACTTGACTGGTTTGCAGTTCACACGAGCAATTTTACAACCAGTACCTCAACCGTCTGCCTGAGAAAAGGCGATGAGAAATTTGAACAGGTGGCTCTCGGTGACGGACCTGTTGATGCGGCGATCGCTGCAATTGACAAGATCATGAATCCGGGTGAGCATATCTTCGGAAAATTCAGTATCAACTCGGTATCGGAAGGTAAGGATACACTGGGAAGCGTTTCTGTTTCGTTGGAAACACCGGATCAGAAATATATCGGACGCGGCCTTTCCACAGACGTGATCGAGGCAAGTATCCGTGCGTATATCAATGCAGCGAATAAAATGCTTGCAGGAGATAAGAAGGCACGGATCTCCGCGCAGGAATAAGGAATTATATTTCGGAAAGTTTGTTGTTTGAAACGAAAGGATAAAAGTTATGAAGATGACGATGACCCAGAAGATCCTGGCGGCACACGCCGGACTGGATCAGGTGAAAGCGGGAGATCTGATCGAGGCGAAGCTGGATCTGGTTCTCGGAAACGACGTGACGACACCGGTGGCGGTGGACGAATTCCGCAAAGCCGGCTTTACAAAGGTTTTTGATAAAGACAGGATCGCGATCGTTCTGGATCACTATACACCCTGCAAAGACATTAAGTCGGCGCAGCTCTGCAAAAAGGCAAGAGAGTTTGCGATCGAGCATGAGATCACAAATTTCTTCGATGTCGGAAAAGTCGGAATCGAGCATGCGCTGCTTCCGGAGCAGGGGCTTGTAGGACCTGGAGATGCGATCATCGGAGCGGACTCCCATACCTGTACCTACGGTGCGCTTGGCGCATTTGCGACCGGTATCGGGTCCACGGATATGGCAGCAGGAATGGCAGGCGGTTTTTCCTGGTTCAAGGTTCCGGCGGCGATCAGGGTAAATCTGACAGGCAAGTTCCAGCCATATGTTTCCGGAAAAGATGTGATCCTGCATCTGATCGGACTGATCGGTGTGGACGGTGCGCTTTATAAATCTCTGGAGTTTACCGGAGAGGGTGTTGCGGAGCTTTCGATGGACGACCGTTTTACGATCGCGAATATGGCGATCGAAGCCGGTGCAAAGAACGGGATCTTCCCGGTGGACGAGAAGACATTAGCGTATGTCAAAGACCGCTTCAGGAGAGAAGTAAAGATCTTCGAGGCGGATGAAGACGCGGAATATGAGAGTGTTGTGGAGATCAATCTTTCGGAACTGAAACCGACGGTATCGCTTCCGCATCTTCCTTCCAATACAAAGACTGTGGATGAAGTCAAAGGACTTCATATTGATCAGGTCGTGATCGGCTCCTGTACGAACGGACGAATCTCGGACATCCGTGATGCGGCAAGCGTTCTGAAAGGAAGAAAAGTTGCGGATCATGTTCGCTGCATTATCATTCCGGCAACGCAGGAGATTTACAAACAGGCGCTCCGGGAAGGCCTTCTCGAGGCGTTTATCGATGCAGGCTGTTCGGTATCAACTCCGACCTGCGGACCGTGTCTCGGCGGACATATGGGCGTCATGTGTGAAAATGAGAGGGCGATCGCAACCACGAACAGAAACTTTGTCGGCAGAATGGGACACACTTCCAGCGAAGTCGTCCTGGCAAATCCGGAGATCGCAGCGGCATCCGCTGTCAAAGGTGAGATCTGCACACCGGCAGATCTGGAGGTGTAAAGATGGTATCAGGAAAAGTTTATAAATTTCAGGATAATGTAGATACGGATGTTATCATTCCGGCAAGGTATCTGAACAATACGGATCCGGCGGAGCTTGCAAAGCACTGCATGGAAGATATTGATGATACTTTCGCGTCGAAGGTACAGCCGGGCGATATTATGGTTGCAGGAGCAAATTTCGGATGCGGCTCTTCGAGAGAGCACGCACCAATTTCTATCCGCGCCTGCGGCGTATCCTGCGTCATCGCGGAAAGCTTTGCAAGGATCTTTTACCGGAACTCTCTGAATATCGGTTTTCCGATCCTCGAGTGCCCGGAAGCAGCAAAGAATATCAATGAAGGCGATCAGGTTTCTGTTGATTTTGAAAAGGGACTGATCACAGATGAGACGACAGGACAGACCTTCCAGGCAGTTCCGTTCCCGGCATTTATTGAGAATATCATCAACTGCGGCGGACTGATGGAATACATTAAGTCGAAACAGGAGTAAACATATGGAATATACAATTGCATTAATCAAAGGTGATGGAATCGGACCGGAAATCGTAAGCAGTGCAGTCCGTGTACTGGAAGCGGTATCGGAAAAGACCGGTGTCGTATTTCATTTTAAAGATTATCTGGCAGGCGGCTGCGCGATCGATGCGGTAGGGCAGACGCTTCCGGAAGAGACGGTAAAAGGCTGCCTCGAGTCCGACAGCGTTCTGCTTGGAGCGGTCGGCGGAGAAAAGTGGAACAGCCAGCCGCCGGAAAACCGTCCGGAGAAAGCACTTCTTGGAATCAGAAAAGAGATGGGTCTGTTTACGAATCTGCGCCCGGCTAAGATTTATGAATCTTTGGCAGATGCCTGCCCGCTTCGGAAAGATGTGGCAGAGCAGGGCTTTGATATGGTGATCGTAAGAGAGCTGACCGGCGGCATCTATTTCGGTGAGCGCGGAAGACGCGAAGGCAAATACGGCCCGGAAGCTTATGATACCGAGGCCTACAGTGTGATGGAAATCGAGCGCATTGCAAAGGTTGCTTTTGAGACGGCTATGAAGCGCAAGAAAAAAGTGATCAGTGTCGATAAGGCAAACGTTCTGGAAACTTCCAGACTCTGGAGAGAAACGGTACACCGCATCGCGAAAGACTATCCGGAAGTGGAAGTCGAGGATATGCTGGTGGACAATGCGGCGATGCAGCTCGTCCGCGCACCGGGAAGATTTGATGTTATGGTCACATCCAATATGTTTGGTGACATACTGTCAGATGAAGCTTCCCAGATTACGGGTTCGATCGGTATGCTTCCTTCCGCATCCTTAGGCGAGGGAACCAGAGGCATGTACGAGCCGATCCACGGAAGCGCTCCGGACATCGCCGGACAGAACATCACAAATCCGATCGCAACGATCCTTTCTGCTGCTATGATGCTTCGCTATTCCTTTGATCTGGCAAAGGAAGCGGATATGATCGAAAAGGCGGTCAATGATACCCTGAATGCCGGACTCCGCACGGTGGATATCTATGACAAAGATACCTGCACCGGTGAGCCGCTTGGCACAGTAGAAATGACGGACGAGATCATCAAACGTCTGTAAGAAGTATCAATACACCCGGAACCACGCGCATTTGCTGCGGATTCCTCGTGAGAAATAAAAACATATAGTATTTATAAGAACGAGGGTAGAACAATGTTGGATATCAAAATTACGAAAACAGAAACACCGAAGGCAAAACCGGAGCATGTCACCGGATTTGGAAAAATCTTTACGGATCATATGTTTGTCATGAACTATGAAACCGGAAAAGGCTGGTTTGATCCGCGCATCGTACCATTCCAGAACCTTTCTCTTTCTCCGGCAAGCATGGTCTTCCATTATGGACAGGAAATGTTTGAAGGACTGAAGGCTTATAAGGGAGACAATGGAAAAGCGTATCTCTTCCGCCCGGATATGAATGCGAAGAGAACCAACAACACAAATGAGAGACTTGTGATCCCACAGATCCCGGAAGAGGATTTCGTACAGGCGATCCGCGAGCTTGTAGCGGTTGATCAGGACTGGATCCCGACAGAGCCGGGCACATCCCTTTATATCCGTCCGTTCATTATCGCAACGGATGACTTCCTCGGCGTTGCGCCTTCGAATACCTATCTGTTTATCATCATCCTTTCTCCGAGCGGCGCTTACTATGCGAGCGGATTAGATCCGGTAGGTATCTGGATCGAAGATGAATATGTCCGTGCAGTCCGCGGCGGAATGGGCTTTGCAAAGACCGGCGGAAACTATGCAGCTTCCCTGATTGCGCAGGTTAAGGCACATGATGCGGATTACGCACAGGTCCTCTGGCTTGACGGTGTCGAGCGGAAATATATCGAAGAAGTCGGTTCCATGAATATTTTCTTTATTATTGACGATGTTGTTGTGACACCGATGCTGAACGGCAGCATCCTTCCGGGAATCACAAGAGATTCCACACTCTTCCTTTGCAGACAGTGGGGATTAAAGACGGAAGAGAGAAAAGTCTCTGTGGATGAGCTGATCGAAGCACAGAAGAGCGGAAGACTCAAAGAAGTATTCGGAACCGGAACGGCAGCAGTCATCTCCCCGGTCGGAAAACTGCGTTATGAAGACGAAGTCTTCACAATCGGAGACGGAGGCATCGGACCGATCACGCAGAAACTCTATGATACGATCACCGGTATTCAGACCGGAAAACTTCCGGATGAATACGGATGGAGAGTGGAAGTCTAAAGCTGCCGTAGATGCAGTGCTGACAGAACGCTTCTGACAGCTTGAACACAAACAAAAATAATAAAAAACGTATGACCCGTCGCAGGAATTGCGGCGGGTTTATTTATAGCCCGATTGTTCTGCAATGATTTGAAAAGTGTTATTCTTCAAAATGGTGATAATATATTATCAATTATTGCACATTTAAGATAATTTTGATAAAATATTAGCAATTGTAGGAGAAGGAAAATGGGAGAATATATCTGGGAAACAACAGCAGAAATTGACAAGGCGCTGGCGCTTAGAGTTAAGGCAATCCGGAAACGCAAAGGGTATACACAAAAAGAACTTGCAGACAAAGCGAATGTCAGTTACGGAAGCTTAAAACTGTTTGAACAGACAGGGGATATTTCCCTGAAATCTCTGACGAAAATTGCGTCGGAACTTGGGATTGTAGGAGAGATCAAACAGCTTTTCACTCAGGTCCCATACATGTCATTAGAGGAGATTTGAGATGTCTGAAAGGCAGTTGGATGTTCTTTACAAAGCGGAAAAAGTCGGGACACTAAAAGAAACTCCGGATAAACGGATCGCTTTTCAATATGACCGCTCCTGGCTTACAAATGGTTTTTCAATCAGTCCTTTTTCCCTGCCGTTGAAGGCAGATGTGTTTGTCCCGGAAAAGAGAACTTTTGACGGATTGTTTGGAGTATTCGCAGACAGTCTTCCGGATGCATGGGGGCAGGTTTTGCTGGAACGATTTCTGATCGGGAAGGGACTTTCTGTAGATAATCTGAATATGCTTGACCGCCTTGCGTATGTTGGTGCTGCAGGAATGGGAGCGTTGGAGTATAAACCTGCGCGGGAATCCGAGTATTCTTTCGGGGGATATGATTTTGATGAACTTGCGCGGGAATGTGAAAAAATCCTGGATTCACAGCCTTCGGAAAAACTGGATCTTTTATATCATCTGGGAGGTTCCAGCGGTGGAACCAGACCGAAAGTGTTGGTAAATGAAGACGGGGAGGAATGGATCGTAAAATTCCCATCCTCCAGAGATCCAAAGAATATCGGAAAGATGGAATATGACTATTCTGTCTGTGCTGAGGACTGTGGTATCCGGATGCCGCAAACGGAGTTGGTTCCGTCAAACATCTGTGAAGGGTATTTTAAAACACTTCGGTTTGACAGAGTGAAAAATCAGGATGGCAGTATTTCCAAAATATTCAGTATTACAGCAGCAGGGCTACTCGAAGCAGATTACCGGATCCCATCTCTTGATTATAAGGATCTTCTGAAGCTGACAACGATTCTGACCAGAGATGATAAAAAGCAGGTGGAGCAGATGTTCCGTATTATGTGCTTCAATGTATTTGCACATAATTATGATGATCATGCAAAGAATTTTTCTTTCTTGTGTGAGAACGGAAAATGGAGACTGGCTCCTGCCTACGATCTGACATACAGCAGCACATATTATGGGGAACATACGACATCTGTCTGCGGAAAGGGAATCGACATTGGAGATGAAGATTTACTTACAGCCGGGCGGGGAGCCGGGCTGAGCAGGAATAACTGTAAAAATATTGTGGCAGAAATAAAGGAAAAGGTAATGAGCGGCCTTGAACAGTATCTCAGGTGCAGCTGAGAAAAGTTTTTGAAACGTCAATGTGAAAAGACCTCAGTCAAACGGCTGAGGTCTTTCGTTATGCAATGAAACGTATTTGAAGGTGTGTTCAATTATCTTACGACAAAGTCGCCTGCCTGATATCTTGGCGGGATCACCGGAATCTGCAGGAAGGAATCGAAGGTTCCTCCGGTGTGGATCACATGAAGGCCCTTATTTTCTGTATCCCAGCTGAACGGCTCGAACCACGGATCACGGATATAGCGTCCAGCTACACGGACACGGATCTTTTCACCTTTGTGCCAGATACGGCTGTACGGATAGATCTCGATGTCTAACGGAACGATCTCTCCCGGAGACAGTTTTTCGGTGCGGTCCATTGCAAGTACCGGCTGGATGTCGGAAGAGAGGTTCTCATCCAGATGTCTTCTGGAAGCACGGATCTTGCCCCATGCACCCGGATGACGCTCGCCGAATACCCAGGTCGGGATAAACTCGCCGTTTGCGGAAAGCTTCTGAACGGTGATGAAGAGATCCATCTCATCATTGCCCTGTGCTTCTGCCCAGAGACGAAGTTTCATCATACCGCTGATCTCGGTATCTTCATCAAAGGTCATATCGAAGCAGACCTCGCCGGTTTCCGCATCATAAGATGTGCAGGTATGCTCATAAGAAGCATCATAGGAAAGCGTCTTTGCGTTCGCATCCAGATACAGTTTCTTGTAAACCGTTCTCGGGATCGGGAAGTCAGCTTCCGCACGCTGCTTGCAAAGGTCGCAGTCATAAGCATCCATAACATCGAGGCGAACCTTCGGAGTCAGTTCCCAGCCGTTGTAGATGTTCTTCAGATAACGGTCGAAGAATTTCAGCAGGTCATGCTTCATTTCATAGCTGTATGCATCCGGCCACTCGAAGTCTCTGTGGATACGGAGCCATTTATTCTTGGAAGCGATCTTGCGGAATCCGTTCAGGGTTCCTCTTGCATGCAGGTGGCTCATGCCGAGCGCGATGTATGCCGGAACTTCGATCTTTTCGAATTTCGCGATCTTGCTCTTCCAGTATCCGTTCATATCCGGATATTTCACTGCCATTGCAGGGATGTCTTCCATCAGGCCTTCCGGAGATTCACTTCCGAGGTCTTTATATACGAATGTGTTGAATCCGATTGCAGGGATTCCGCCCTCGCACATGAACTCTCTTAAAATGTCAGAGCAGCCTTCCCACGGAGCGATTGCTGCAAGGTGTGGCGGCTGTTCTGCTGCAATATACCACTGCATCATTGCGAGCATGGAGTTTCCTGCCATACCGATCTTGCCGTTGCACCATTCCTGCTCGGCAAGCCATTCGATCACGTCGTATCCGTCTTTTCCTTCGGTGTCGCCCCAGATCGGCATCTCGCCTTCGGAGTGTCCGCAGCCTCTCGGGTCTACGTTTGCTACTGCATAGCCATAGTGGCAGTAGAAGTACGGATCCGGACCTTCAAATTTTGTGCCATCAGAAATTGCATCCATCGGAACGCCATAGGTTGCCCATGGACGAGGCATATCATGAGGACGTTTTCCATAAATACTCCATGCAAGGATACACGGGATATCTTTCTGTCCTTCCGGACGATAGATGTCTGCATAGATCTTTACGCCGTCGCTTAACGTAATCTCTACATCCTGTTCGCAAAGGATTCCGTCGCGGACATAGGTGCGCTGATTCATCGGTGAATAATATCCCCATCCACCCGGAATGGTGTTGATATCTTCCAACGGAACGCTCTTTCTGTAAAGAACGTCGATCTCTTCACCGTCACAAACACGTTTTCTGATAAAATGCTCTGCCATAAAATACCTCCTCATTTGATTGGCGCAATGCCCGGAAGCATTGCGAAAAAACATATCTTCTCTATGCCTCTAATTTAGAAAATATTCTGTTTTTCGTCCAATGAATTATCGGGAGATATAATCCGCAGTGCGGATTAACTTTCGAAACCGATCTGTCTGCAGCATCGAATGAATTCGGCGATATAAGGGTTCTTGCTCTCCGGGGAATAAGCGATCACAAAACCGAAGAGAGAAGGGATATCACCGATCTCAATGTAACGAACGGATTCTTTTCCAAGCGGACTGTAGTATTCATCCAGGATCGCCACATAATCCCCGCGGGAAATCTCTGTTGATACGGTGAACGGATTATCCACGATTTTGATCTTTGCGGGATCCATGCCGATCAGTTTCATGATCCGCTTTACATAAGCATTGTAAGTAGAGTATTTTCCTTCGGACACTGCTACAACAGGGTTCTCAACCAGATCATGGTATGTAAGATCCGGTTTTTTAAACAGGGAATGGCGCTTGGAGATGATCATGCAGGGCTGAAGGTCAATGAATTTATCAAACACCAGTCCGGCCTGCGACAGGGCATCCGAATAAACGGAAGGCAGGAAGGCCATATCGTATTTGCCTGCCGCGAGATCGTCGATCACAATGACCGGGTCTTTTCGAGCAATTGAAAGATCCGCATCCGGGAACTTTTGTTCAAACAGTTCGGTGATCGGGAACAGATAATGATCCGGAGAAGTTGTATCCACGTCGCAGACTTTCAGCGTCCGGTAAGCGTTCGCCTGCATCTCAAGCGCATGGTTAAAGACGCTCTCCAGCTGTCCGTACGGCTTGACAAGCGCTTTCTGCAGATATTCGCCGGCAGCAGTCAGCCGAACTCTTTTTTTGATGCGGACAAAAAGGATAATGCCCATGGATTCTTCCATCAGAACAATGTTCCGGCTGACGGAAGACTGGGACATATGGAGTTCTTCGGAAGCCTTTGTAAAGTTTCCGTATTTGGCAGCAGTCAGAAAAATATTGATCTGCTGAAGCGTCAGGGAAGAGTACTTGATTTCCATAACACGATCCTCCTTCCGCCATTATAAATTCCCTCTGTGCAAAATACAAACACAGTATGGAAAAACTTGAAAAACACATAAAAATCCCGTATTCTTAAACAGAATATTGCCTGCTGTAAGCAAGGACTTTCGCAGGGGAAAAAGAGGAAATAATATGTTGACATTAGACCGTGTCTATCAGGCTGCATTTGCCCTGAAAGATGTTGCGAGAAAAACAGATCTGATCTACTCGGATAAACTTCCGTCAGAAGGAGAGCTGTATTTGAAAACAGAAAACCTCCAGGTGACAGGAAGCTTCAAGCTCCGGGGAGCCTATTTTAAGATCAGCCAGCTGAGTGAAGAAGAAAGAGCACGCGGCATTATCGCCTGCAGTGCGGGAAATCATGCGCAGGGCGTCGCGCTTGCCGCATCGAAAATGGGTATCAAGAGTATTATCTGTATGCCGGACGGCGCACCGATCAGTAAAGTCGAGGCGACAAAAGCGCTCGGAGCGGAGATCGTACTTGTTCCCGGAGCTTATGACGATGCATATGAAAAAGCATGCCAACTGAAAGAAGAACTCGGGGCAACATTTATTCACCCGTTTGAAGATGAAGATGTCATTGCAGGACAGGGAACGATCGGTCTGGAGATTTTGGACCAGCTTCCGGATCTGGATATGGTGTTAGTCCCGATCGGAGGAGGCGGACTGGCAGCCGGTCTGGCGTATGCGGTTAAGAGTTTAAAACCGGATGTCAAAGTGATCGGTGTGCAGGCGGAAAATTCGTCTGCGTTTGCGGAAAGCTTTCAGTCGAAGAAGATTATTTCACATGATACTGTTGCCACATTTGCTGACGGTATCGCGGTCAAGACGCCGGGAACTACAACGTTTGAACTGATCAGTAAATATGTGGATGAAGTCGTGACAGTTACCGAAGATGAAATCGCGGCGGCAATCCTTGCTTTGATCGAAAAACAAAAGCTGATCACAGAAGGCGCCGGCGCAGTCTCGGTTGCGGCAGCCATGTTCGGTAAGGTCGACGTGAAAAATAAAAAAGTAGTCTGCGTACTTTCCGGCGGAAATATTGACGTCAATATTTTATCCCGCGTGATCACAAGAGGTCTTGTAACTTCCGGTCGCATGAGTAACCTGACGATCGAGCTTGAAGATAAACCGGGACAGCTGACCGGCGTTTCCGAGGTCATCTCCCGCTGCGGCGGCAATGTGATCAGTGTGCTGCATGAACGCTCGGATGCCAATATGGCGATCGCGAGCTGCTTCTTAAAGATCGGTATGGAAACGAGAGATGCAGAGCAGATCAGAGAAATCCGGGATGCCCTGATGGAAGCCGGATTCAAGATCGTAGATTAATGAGTAAGACACTGATTATCATTATTGCGGTTTATCTGGTTTTGATGAACGTAACCGGGCTGATCCTGATGGGAACGGACAAAAAAAGAGCCCGGCTCGATATGTGGAGAATCCCGGAGAAAGTGTTTTTTATTGTCAGCATTTTAGGTGGCAGCCTCGGAACATTTGCCGGCATGTATCTTTTCCGGCATAAAACGCTGCACTGGTATTTTGTTGTATTTATGCCGCTGATCCTTGCGGCTCATGTCATAGGACTGATCCTGTGGCTGGTTTCGATGTAAATAATAACGGACGAAAAAAAGTGTACCGAAAGAACCGTCCACTTCCGTGCGCGGTGCGTGTGGCGCTTGCGCCACGCGGTGCGCGCGCGACACCACTTCCGTGCGCGGTGCGTGTGGCGCTTGCGCCTCGCGGTGCGCGCGCGACACCACTTTGAAGCTGATAGGAGCAGTATATGAAAATAGCAATTTTAGATACGAATACCTTAACCTACGGAGATCTGGATTTTTCACCAATCGAAGCCTGCGGAGATGTGACGTTTTTTGATCTGATGCCGCAGGATGAACTGGTAGGTGCCATAGGGGATGCGGATGCTATTGTGATCAACAAAGCACAGATCACAGAAGAAATCATGGAGCAGCTTCCGAACCTCAAATATATCGGACTCTTTGCGACCGGCTACAACAACGTGGATTGTGAGGCCGCGCGAAAGAGAGGCATCGATGTGGTGAATGTGCCGGGCTACAGCACAGATTCTGTCGCGCAGCTGGTCTTTGCTTTCATCCTGTCTCATGCAACCAACATTGCTTCTTATAATGATTCTGTCCATAAAGGGGACTGGATCAGCTGTCCGTCCTTTGCGTATTTTCCGCTTCCAATCGAAGAACTCGCAGGCAAGACCCTCGGCATCATCGGCTTTGGAAACCTTGGTAAAAAGGTGGCAAAGATCGGAGCTGCGTTCGATATGAATATCCTGATCTATTCGAGACGGATCTACGAGGACTGCCCGTATAAGCAGGTAAGCAAAGAAGAGCTGTTCAGAGAATCGGACTATCTGTCGATCAATTGCCCGCTGAATGAAGGAACAGCAAACATTGTCTGCGAAGACACTTTGAAGCTGATGAAGAAAAATGCATTCCTGATCAACACTGCCCGCGGCGGCTGTGTGGATTCAAAAGCGCTGAAAAAAGCACTGGATGAGGAATGGATCTCCGGAGCGGGAATTGATGTTCTGGTATCGGAACCGATGGCAGCAGACGAACCTCTTTATACGGCGAAGAATTGCATGATCACCCCGCATATCGGCTGGGCTTCCATCGAGGCACGTACACGCCTGATACAGAAGGTAGCTGACAATCTGCATGCATGGGCAGAGGGAAAACCGCAGAATGTTGTAAACTGAACCGTTTTTGTAGAAGAGCTGCTGAAGGATGTTAATGAAACAGCATGCCGATCGTCAATCTGATCCTGAACAAGACGAAAGGCGGAAAAAAAGAGGTCGTAAGAAACATTGTGATCCTGGTTTTTTTCCTGCTTTATGCGGCGGATATGATCGTCCATGCAATCATCGGAAACAACTATGTAGATCCGGGTGTATAAGATGTGCTTCTTTCGTCCCGAATCAATTGACAGAAAGGGCACGATATGTTATAAAATCTAAAATTATTTCTTTCAGGAGATTTATGAACAGAGGCGTTTGTATCGCAACTGAATAAGCACTTTTAAAACCGGCTCATGATGCCCTGGCATTTTGTGAGCCGGTTTTCTTTTATAACGCGTTTACTAGGTTTTTATAAGGACAAAAACACTGAGGATCAATACACAGGAGGAAAGGAAATGGCCACTTACATCAAAGAAACTTCTCACACTTTCAATGAATATTTACTTGTGCCCGGATACTCATCGAGTGAATGCTTTCCGGCGAATGTCAGTCTGAAAACTCCATTGGTCAAATACAGAAAAGGAGAGGAGCCGGCGATCAGCCTGAACATTCCTCTTGTTTCTGCGATCATGCAGGCCGTATCGAATGATACTCTCGCAGTTGCTCTTGCAACAGCAGGCGGTGTTTCCTTTATCTATGGCTCGCAGTCGATCGAAGACGAGGCTGCAATGGTGAAAAGAGCAAAAGATCATAAAGCAGGCTTTGTTATCAGCGATTCCAATGTCAGCCCGGACAACACGATGGCGGATGTCATCGCGCTGAAAGAACGGACCGGACATTCCACTGTTGCAGTAACGGAAGACGGAACCGCGGAAGGCAAACTGGTTGGAATCGTAACAGGCCGTGATTACCGTGTCAGCCGCATGGCTCCGGACACCAAGGTTTCGACCTTTATGACACCGTTCGAAAAACTGATCTACGCAAAAGAGGGCACAACGCTGAGTGAAGCAAACGATATTATCTGGGACCACAAGCTGAATTCCCTGCCG
>CAZOHB010000033.1:0-18520 GCA_964579345.1 uncultured Parasporobacterium sp. | reverse complement strand
AGAAGGGTTCGTCCGTAAGACCCGAGAGATTAAGATTCGACTTCTCTCATTTCCAGGCCATGACGGATGAGGAATTAAAGAGCGTGGAAGACCAGGTCAATTCGGCGATCATCTCCGCGATGGACGTAAATACTAAGGTCATGCCGCTTGAGGAGGCAAAGAAGACAGGTGCCATGGCGCTGTTCGGCGAAAAATACGCGGACGACGTAAGGGTCGTATCGATCGATGACTACTCAAAGGAACTCTGCGGCGGAACTCATGTCAGGAACACATCGGATATCGCCCAGTTCAAGATCCTTTCGGAAGGCGGCATAGCTTCAGGGATAAGGCGTATCGAAGCGATAACCGGACGTGCCGTTACGGCATACTACAGGAAGGTCGAGGAAAGAGACAGAGCCGCGGCGGCGCTGCTCAAGACGACCCCGGACGAGCTGGAAGAAAAGATAAGACATCTCATGAACGAGATGAAAGAGCTCAAGAGCGAGAACGAATCGCTTAAGGGCAGGCTGCCGAAGACAGCATCATCGAAGTCAGGGGAGTGAAGCTTCTGGCCGTATCGGTGCCCGATATGGACATGAACGCTCTCAGAGGACTCGGAGATGAGATGAAGGAAAAACTCGGTGACGGCGATTGTGTATTTCGCAGCCAGGAGGGGGTGGATGGATCGTCGAGCAAATTGACGATCGTTGGTTCAATCGTGGGATCCGGATAACGTTTCAATGCATCCGCAATAGCGTTTGTTGCCGCGCGGTGTCCAAACCCCGCATCTGCTGTCAATATGAGTGCTCGTTTCATTAATTATCCCTCACCACGTATATTCACCGGTTGCAAGCAGGCTGTCAATGCTCCCGGAGCAAATTCCTGCATTTCAAGTTTAGGATTTTCAAGCATATGATGAGTCTCGGATAAAACAAAAAGCCTGAGTGCATCAAAATGAGAATAGCCATTTTTTTGAGACATACTTTGTTCTACTTCTTTGTCATAGTAATCAAGAATTTCCGGTATTACTTTTTCCAATTTTTACTCCTGAAAATCGAATTGAATCTATTGCTTTTTGTGTTTTCAAAGAAGGTCAGGCCTTTTTCCATTCTCTGCTTGTAGCACTCAGCCGTCAGCATGCGGTTAACGGAGAAATGGACACCGACTTCTCTTAAGAAATCAACATAGTTTAAATTTAACAGCCAGTCCGCATTGTTGCGGAAAAGCATTTTATCTTCGGATGTATCCAGGAATTTGCTGATCTGCGCCTTAAAGCATTCTACGTTGTGGTTGATCGTCTCACGGGTCATCATCTTACGCATATCGCTCTTTCCGGAAGGATCGCCGATCATTGTCGTGCCGCCGCCCATCAGAGCAACCGGGATATGGCCTGCTCTCTGCATGTGAGTCATCGCCATGATCGTAAGGAAATGTCCTACGGTAAGAGAATCTGCTGTCGCGTCAAAGCCAATATAGAACTTTACTTTTTCTTTTCCAAGCAGCTCTTTTAACTCTTCCGGATGTGTGCACTGCGCAATAAATCCGCGTTCTTCCAGAATATCATATACATTATCCGACATCTTTCTTTCCTCCCTTTGGATGTTCTTTATGGTATTCCTCATGCATCCACCGCAGAATCTCTTTCCTGGTAAGGATGCCGATAAAATTATCATCATCATCTACGACCGGCACAAAGTTCTGGTCCATCGCCACGTCGAGAAGTGTGTCAAACGGCGTGTTCACGCCTACTGCAACATAATCACGGGTCCTTCTGACATTGCGGACCGGAAACTTTGCGGACGCTCTTAAAGACAGGCTGAAGTTCTCCTTAATACATCCGAGAATGTCGCCTGACGTGATCGTTCCGATATACCTGCCGTTTCTATTAATGATCGGTATTGCAGAATAATTATGGCTCTGCATCACCTGTAATGTCTTAAATAATGTAACGTCGTCTGTAATATAATCCACACCGCTTTTCGGTATGAGACAGGAAAGAATATTCATACGCTGCTTCCTCCTTGCCACACATATCGAGCTATTATACTCTATTTTGTTGTTTTTCTCAATGATTTATTATTAATGTAACATTTCCCCTGACGGCAGCTATGTCCCAGCTCTCATTGGCCCCGCTGGCGCTACCAACGCGCGCGGGACCAATGGAACCGCTGGCGCTGCCGTCAGCAAGGTAGGGAAATGTTTTATTCCTATAAAAACGATAATGCAATTCTGCGTCCTTACTGGAAGCAGCTAAACTTGCAAACCTAACCTGGGCGAGCGTCCTTAGGCGAATCAAGACTCGGTCTTACAGATTCTTATGCGCGAGGCTAGTCGATCTTGGTGTCGCGCGCGCACCGCGTCCGCAAGCTCCTCGCGCACCGCGCACGGAAGTCGAGCGCATTAGAAGCTGTTAACAGAGGCTTCGTTGAGCCGTTGCGAGCAGTTTGCAAGTTAGCTGCTGCAAGTAAGGACCTTGAATCATTATAGCAGCCCGGTAAATCCATAGAAGGCGATGGCCATGAGGCCGGATACGACCAGCAGGATCGGCACGCCTTCGAATGGTTTCGGCACATCGTTGTAGGCGATCTTCTCGCGAATGCCGGCAAGCAGGATCACCGCGATGGCAAAACCGATACTTCCGCAGACACTGTTGACCGTGCTTCGAAGAAAGCTGTAGCCGACCTGGACGTTGGTTAAGATTACGCCGAGGACCGCACTGTTGATCACGACCAGCGGAAGGATCCGGTTATACGGCGCGAGCCGCTTCGAATTCCGAAGCTTCGTCAGCATGATCAGGACCGCTGTGATGATCGCTTCGATCAGCAGGAAGACAATGGTCTGCAGATACGAAAGATTCCATTTTCCGAGCACCAGCTCACTGACCGGCCAGGTGATCACCGAGGATAAAAAGGTGACTACGATGACGCAGAGCGAAAGCCGGAGCGCTTCTTTAATTCGATCGGAGCCGCGTATTGCCGCGTTGACACCGAACATCTGTCCGAGGACCACATTATTTACAAATGCGGAGCAGATTGCCACATAAATCAGTTTTGTCATGCTCTTCTGCCTCCCCGGATCTTATTTGCTACGGCGATGATGCAGGCCAGCAGGAAAAACGCGCCGGGTGCAAGAGCCGCAATGGACAATGTGTAACCGTCCGGGATCACGCGGATCCCGAAGATCGTTCCGATCCCGAGTATTTCACGGAGCGCACCGAGGATCGTGATGATCAGGGTGTAGCCGATCCCGAAACCGATGCCGTCAAACAGGGAAAGGAACAGATTGTGCTCGACCGCATACGCATCCGCCCGTCCGAAGATCAGACCGTTGACCGCCGTCAGCGCCACAAACACGCCGAGGGATTCGCTGATATCCGGGAAGAACGCATTCAGTGCAAGCTGAACCAGTGTTGTAAACAGTGCCGCGACCAGGACATAGACAAGCACCCTGTCTTTTTTCGGCATGATCCGTTTCACCTGGGAAATGATCAGTTCCGAAAGCGCAAGTACGATCGCTGTGATGATTCCCATCGCAAGACCGTTCTTCGCCGTCGTCGTTACAGCAAGCGTCGGACAGAGCCCGAGACCAAGTACGACCGTCGGGTTTTCCAGAAGGATGCCGTGATATAATCTTGTAAAAATCGTATCTTTCTTCCGCATTATTTCAGCATGCCTCCGTAAATCTCATCCACAAAGCTGATCGCAAGGACCGCTGCATTCACACCGCGCACAACCGCCTGGGATGCATCCTCTGCTCCGTTCGCCGCGACGACGTCGCCGGTAAGCTCTGCTTTGTAGCTGACCAGATTGAACCGGTCGGTCTTTACTCCTTTGAACTGATCGGAAAAGGCAATGTCTTTCACCTTCATGTCCAGACCTTTCGCATCTGAGATCTGAAGGATCGAATAGCCGTTGACGGTGCCGTCATTCTGCACCCCAACGAGCATGGTGATAATGCCTCCGTATTTTTTAAAGCTGCAGACTTCCGCCACGATGCCCTGAACTTCCATTCCGGCATCTCTTGCAAAGGTCACATTCCGGATATAAACCTGATCATCCGGATACCCGTTCTCTTCGAGATACCGTTTCAGATAAGCCGGACGGTAGCTGACCTCGCCAAAGGAGTATGCATCCGCATAAACTTCTTCCATGGCGTTTTCTCTTTTTTTCTCTTCATTCGCGGCAATCTTTCCGCGCACCAGCAGGTTCGCTCCTATGATCAAAAGGAACGCAATAATAGCCATGATCACAAGGAACAGAATTCTCTTCGTCAGTTTCATCGCAGATGCGCCCCCTTTCCGAAGGTTCTTCTGCGCGTGATCTTTTCGATCAGCGGAGCAAGAAGATTTCCTAAAAGGATCGCGTACGCAACGCTGCCTGCTGCGCTTCCGAACAGACGGAAGGTACAGGTCAAAAGTCCGAGGACCGCCCCGTAGATGATCCGTCCGGAAGGTGAGACCGGACTTGTTACATAGTCGGTTGCCATATAAAATGCGCCCATGATCAGACCGCCGCTCAAAAGATGGGCAGCAAGGAAGGTCCCGTCGATTCCGCCGCGTGTTGCCATCGAATATACGGAAATATAAACGACGACTGCGAGCAGGTAAAACAGCGGGATCCGGAAGTCAATGATACGCCGGATAAACAGGTAAACAACACCGATCAAAAGCGCGAGCGCGCTGGTCTCTCCGATCGCTCCGGACGTATTGCCCAGGAACATCTGAAGGAGATCTACGCTGCCGCCGGCTTTCAGTACTTCCAGCGGCGTCGCACTTGCAATATTCTGATAAACAAAGGTATTCATACGGCCGGCAAATGAGATCATCAGAAAACATTTTGCCGCAACGGCCGGATTCATAAAGTTCTGGCCGAGGCCGCCAAAAAGCATTTTTACAACAACGATCGCAAAGACCGATCCGATCACGGCAACCCACCAGGGCAGTGTCGGCGGCAGGTTGAGCGCCAGGATCAGTCCGGTCACGGCTGCGCTCATATCACGCAGGGTGATCCGCTTTTTCATACCGAGATCCCAGAGAAGCTCGGAAAGCATACACGCAGCAACACAGACAAGGATCAGAAGAAGCGCCCTCCAACCAAAGTTGTAGACGCCGAACGCAGATGCCGGAAGAAGCGCAATGATCACATCCAGCATGATCCTGCTGGTGGACGCTTTATCCCGGATATGCGGGAAAAATGATATTCGTAAGAGTTTCTGCTCGTTCAAGTTCTTCTCCTGTCTGTTTTACAGTTCCTCTATGATCATCTGTTTCATCATGACGATGCCCTCTGCCAGGCTTCGTTTTGCCGGACAGATATACGAACAGGAACCGCATTCGATACACTCCCTGCCGTCATTTTCACGGAACAGATCCACTCTGCCTAATGCGGAATAATCCGCCAGTTTCGTCGGGATCAGCCTTGCGGGACATACCTCGATGCATCGGCCGCAATGGATGCAGTTCGTCTGATGGACGCGCACAACGGGGTCCCTCAATAAGGCTATCACGGCATTCGTATCTTTTGTCACCGGTTTATCCAGATCGACCAGGGATTCCCCTGTCATAGGTCCTCCGATGATGACTTTTTCCGGATCTCTTTTAAACCCGCCTGCGGCTTCGATCAGCTCACGGATATTGGTTCCCAAACGGACAATGAAGTTGCCCGGATTGCGGATCGCATCCCCGGCTACCGTTACCATACGGCTGATCAGCGGTCGTCCTTCTACGACTGCCGTCCGGATCGCATAGATCGTCTCCACATTTAATACAAGACATCCCACATCCGCCGGTGTCATATGGGAATTGACCTGCTTCTTCGTCAGCGCGTAGATCAGCTGACGCTCGGAGCCCTGCGGATACTTGGAATACAGCATTTTCACATGGATCTCATGATCCTTGGTGATATAGTTTTTGATCTTGATGACCGCCGGTTTTTTATCGTCCTGGATCGCGATGATGCCTTTTGCATTGTCGAACAGGCGCAGAACGATCTTTAAGCCTTCGACAATTTTGTCCGGCTCTTCGATCAGACGTCTGTTGTTGCAGGTGATAAAAGGCTCGCATTCGCATCCGTTGACGATGACCGTACGGATCTTTCCGGGATCTTCCGGCGAAAGCTTGATATGCGTCGGATAGCCCTCTTCTCCGCCCATGCCGACGATGCCGGCATCGCGGATCAGTGTCAGGATCTCTTTCTTGGAAAGCTCCGTGTAAGGCCTTACGATAGAACGCGGCTCTTCGTTTACATCGCCGATGTTTTCGATGACGATGGAATCGAAGTCCACATATTTCACGATTCCGGCGATGGAAGAGTGCACGTTCGAGGAAACGTAGCCGTCTGCCTTCGCGATCAGCGTACCTGCGCTGACCCACTCTCCTCCTTTGACCACCGGTTTTGCATGAATCCCGTGATGCAGATATAACGGGAAGGTCAGCGGGCCTTCCGGTATCAGCACCTGAGCGGGGTTGCTTGATGTCAGTTGTTTATGGGAAGCGGGATGGACCCCGCCTTTAAACGTTAATACAGCCATAATAGATTTGAATTATACTTTTACCACAGGATAATATCAAGGGCATATTCTGTTAAGATTCTGTGATCGGTACTGCCGCAAATATCCAGTTCAAAGAAGGTCTTTTTCGGCTCTCCCTCCACCTCAAATGCCGGTGTAAACAGGACCTGCTTCTGCGGAAGGAACCGCCCTTCCTTCTTTAAATAACAATTCTTTTTCGTAGCCTTTTTCCGGTGGCTTTTGTCTACAAACTGCGCGACGTCTTTATGGATCACGCGGTCTTCTTCCGGAAGATAATAATAGTTTTCCACGTCCGGAAGCGGAAGACGGGCGATGCCTTCAAAGATCCGCACAGACAGCTGAAGAAGATCGTCTCCGGCAAAGATCCGGATCCTTCCCTTCTCTGTTTCGTACTCCAGCTCTTTCGGGAGCGGCCGCTCCAGCCGGAACGCAAAGACCGCCGTATCCCCGCTCACTTCCAGATCCCGGAAGGAAAACGTTCCGTCCGTAAGCTGGCAGTAGGCAAGAATACTGACCAGATGCATCATGCCTTTTACATCTTCGAAGTTATGGAGCAGCAAAAGATGCTCTGCTTCCTCTGAACCGCTTCTTTCATATTCATAATAAACCGGGATCAGTTCGCCGCCGTTATACAGATCATCCCGCCCAATCTGCAGAAAGCCTTCGATTGATTTCTGCTTCATATTGGGAAGCTGCAGGAGCTTTTTCAACGGTTTTGCCAGCCGGTAGATATCGATGCTCTGAAAGCGGGAAAAATCCAGGTCCAGATCATAGTACTCCGCTTTGTATGCCAGATACGGGATATCAAAGCCGTCTCCGTTGAAATGGACCAGCGTGGAAAAGCCGTGCGCGAACTCGCTGAAAGCCTCCATGACCTCGCGCTCGTCCAGTGCACTTTCCGCCAGATACTGACGGATCTTCCAGAAAGCCTCCCCTTCCTCCGTGCGCTCCAAAAAAGCACACCCGATCAGGTAGACCTGTGAGCTTTCTTTTCGTAACCCGGTCGTTTCTATATCAAAGAAAAGGATTTCTTCTTCCGGCGCATAGACATCCATCGGATAAGCCGGAGCAAGATCTGCAATTTCCGTTATAATTTTCATGATCCGTTATTACTTTTTCAGGAACTCCACGATTTCCGCAAATTTCATTGCATGGGAAGCCTTTACAAGGATGTTGTCTCCCGGCTCAAGCAGAGACGGAAGGCTTTGGATGCACTCTTCCGTGGTATGGAAGTATTCCACCTTGTTGTCCGTGTTCATCTTCGCGCCCATAAAGGTCTTCTCGCTCAGCGGACCGACGCAGAGGATCAGGTCACAGCCTGCTTCCGCCGCATAACGTCCCACCTGATAGTGATACTTGCCGCTTTCATCTCCCAGTTCCAGCATATCTCCGAGGATCGCAACTTTCCGGCCGTCCGCCAGTTTTAAGATGTCGAGCGAGGACTCCATCGAAGACGGTGATGCGTTATAGCAGTCGTCCAGGATCGTATACTGCTCTGTTTTTACGATATTATTTCTGCCGACCATCGATGTCATATGTTCGATCGCCTCTTTCATCATCAGAGGTGAGATTCCCATATTCGTACCGACCAGATAGGCTGCCAGAACATTGTAGATCATTTTCTGTCCCGGAACCGGCATATCGACGCGCAGCGCCATCCTGCCGCCGCCGTCTCGCATGACGATATCGAATTCGCTGCCTTCGAGTCCTTTCGGAAGGATCTTCTCTGCGCAGACGGTGCAGCCTTTTCCAAAGCCGAAGAACTGCGGCTCGATCCCGTTCACGTTGCGGATGCGGGAAAGTTTGTCATCGTCTCCGTTCAGGATCACGATGCCGTCCTGCGCCAGATAACGGAAGATCTCCGTTTTCGCTTTCAGGATTCCTTCCCGGTCTCCGAGGTGTTCCAGATGGCTCTGTCCGATATTGGTGATCACGACGACGTCCGGACGCACCATCTTTGCCAGACGGTCCATCTCGCCGAAATGGTTGATTCCCATCTCGATCACGGCAACTTCGATTCCTTCTTTTATATCAAAGATCGTAAACGGTACGCCCCACTCATTATTGAGGTTTCCCTGGGTCTTGTGTACGCGGTAGCGTTTTGCAAGGATCGCGGCAATAAACTCTTTTGTGCTGGTCTTTCCGACGCTTCCCGTTACCCCGATAAATTTCGCATTCAGGTTCATCCGGTAGTATTCGGCGATCGCTTTCGTTGCTTCGAAGGTGGAATCCACCAGAAGATACGCGCCCGGAAACTTCGGAAGTTCCCGCTCAGAAACAACAGCAATGGCGCCGTTCTCTACTGCAAACTGTGCGAAGTCATGTCCGTCCGCACGTTCCCCTTTAATGCAGAGGAACAGGCAGTCATCGCGTACTTTCCGGCTGTCATGGACAACCGATGTGATCTCCACATCGAGCACATCATCCGCGTTAAACAGTCTTCCTCTGGTTACATCTACAAGTTTTCTTAATGTTAAGTTCTTCATATTTCTCCGATTTCTTATCTCTTCTTTTCAGTTTCTCTCTGGCGGAGCGAGATCTCGATGATCTTCTCGCAAAGCTCCGGATATTCCAGACCGATGGCCTTTGCCTCCTGCGGCACAAGGGATGTGGATGTCATGCCCGGCAGGGAATTCGCTTCCAGTGCATACAGGGTTCCCTGTTCATCGAGCAGATAGTCGATCCGGTAATAGACGGAAAGACCTAACAGCTCACCGAAACGGATGGATTTTTCCGACATCTCTGCAAGGACATCTTCAGGGATCAGTGCCGGACAGACTTCGACTGTCTTGCCGTTATATTTATTTTCATAGTCATACCAGGTATCCTCGTCCGGACAGATCTCGACCGGAGGAAGGGCTTTGCCGTCCAGTACGCCCTGGGTCAGCTCCCGTCCCTTGATATACTCTTCTACGAGGACCGTGTCATCATACTGAAAATCCTTATCCAGCGCTTCATCAAACTCCTGATCGTCCATGACCAGAAGGACGCCGAGGCTTGAGCCTCCGTTGCTCGGTTTGATCACACACGGTGCCTTGATCTCATGGCGTTTTTCCGAAAGGAAGGCATCGTCTTTGCTGAGTGTGATCCCTCTCGGCATACGGATATGCGGCGCAATGACCTCTTTGGTCTGTGATTTGCTCATTGCTACAGCGCTGCTTTTGGAATCCGATCCCGTAAACGGGATATCAAGCTCTTCAAACACGGCCTGGATCTTGCCGTCTTCCCCGTTTTCGCCATGCAGTCCGATAAACACGATATCGGCTGCCTTACAGGTCGCAAGCACATTCGGTCCCATGAGCCCGTATTCTTTTTTCAATTCTTCTGTTATTTCGCCTGTTCTTGCCTTCAGCTCCTCGGCCTGGGCAAAAAAATCTTTTTCTTTTGAGAATTCCGGAACCTCGTCCGCCCCGAAAAACACATCGATCATGACAACGTCATGACCTTTTTTCTGTAATGCATCTGCCACGCGGCTGGCTGTTTTCAAAGATACTTCCCGCTCTGTGCTGATGCCGCCGCATAATACTGTAATCTTCATAAACATCTCCAAACTTGATTTCTCACTAATATACCATAACTCCGGAAACTATGCCACCCGATTCATCAGGAAGTTATTAACGACAGAATCCCCCTGGCGGGCAGCATGTTTTTTGTTCAGCTTCCGTGTCGCCTGTTCTTCTAACGCTTTGTTCTCGGTTTTCTTGGCCGGCGCAATTCGAAAAATTTTCTTGATGAAAATTTTTTTCACTGCGCCTAAACGCACCCCGGACTTGTGGTCCGGCGCGTTTGAGCGAAGAGAGCCCCGCGACCGTTGAGCTTGCTCAAACGGGCATGGGGCGAGAACGGACATCGAGCGCAGCGAGATACCTGCGAAAACTGTTCTCAAAGCCCAAGAAGAACGACGGCTCACTCCAATTCACAAATTTAAGGTACCGCATCCGATACACACTCAAAATGCAACATAGATTAACAATATCAGCAACAGGAAAGGACGGAATGCAATGAAACGATGTGTGATCGTCGGCGGCGCCGGCATTGGGGATTATGATTTCATCCGCAGCTATTTCAGAGAGGACGACTATTTTGTCTTCTGCGACTGCGGTTTAAAACATATGGATGCGCTTCAGGTGAAGCCGGATCTGATAGTCGGGGATTTTGACTCCCACGAGAACCCGCACATGGATGTGGAAACGATCGTGCTTCCGGTCATCAAAGACGATACCGACACGGTGTTTGCAGTGAAAGAAGCGCTGCAGAGAGGCTTTGATGATTTCCTGCTGATCGGTGTTGTCGGCGCGCGGCTCGACCATACGCTCGGCAATGTTTCCATCCTGTTGATGCTTGATACCATGGGCAAACGGGGGAAGATCGCGGATGATTTTTCCGAGATGGAGATCGTTTCCAGAGAGGAAGCGCAGGTGGAAGAGCAGTGGCCGTATTTCTCGCTTTTGAATATCACAGGAGAGGCGGAAGGAATTTCTATTACGGACGCAAAATATGAACTGCAGGATGCGGAAATTGACTGTGACTGGCAGTATGGGGTCAGCAATGAACCGCTTCCGGGAAGGTGCGCTAAGATCCGGATCGAAAAAGGAAGACTGCTGCTCGTACGCGTACGTCAGGGCATTTGAAATAAACAGATCGCAGAGCAGAGGAAGATGCGCTCTGCTGCATCGTTAAGGAGAATTACCTAAATGAAAGTCAATATAAAGAAACTGAATGAAAATGCAATCCTTCCGACATATGGAAGCGCCTTTTCCGCAGGTGCGGATCTGTATGCCTGTATGGAAGAAGCGGCGGAAATCGGTCCGGGAGAGGCGGTCCTGATCCATACCGGAATAGCAATGGAAATTCCGGAGGGGTATGCAGGACTGGTCTATGCCCGCAGCGGACTGGCTGCAAAACAGGGTCTGGCTCCGTCGAATAAAGTCGGTGTGATCGATGCCGATTACCGGGGCGAGATCATGGTGTCGCTGTTTAATCATTCCAAAGAAGTCCGGATCGTTGAACCGGGAGAGCGGATCGCGCAGATCGTGATCACGCCGTTCCTTGCGGCAGAGTGGAATGAGGTTGAGGAACTGGAAGAAACCGACCGCGGAACCGGCGGATTCGGCTCGACCGGCACCCGCTGAGTTATATAATATCCTTCTCCTGCAGGATCGCGAGGACAACAAATGTCCCGATCACCAGGAAAGAAAGACCAAATGCCGAATATTTTTTAATCTGTTTTGCTTTTTTCTTCTTCATGTTATCAGCCGTCTCCATTTCCATCCGGGTTCGGATTTTCTCCGCCGGAATCTTCACTGCTAGGCTGCTCACTGCTAGGCTGCTCACTGCTAGGCTGTTCACTGCTAGGCTGCTCACTGCTAGGCTGTTCGCTGCTAGGCTCCTGCTGTGTAGGTTTCTCTGTCGGTTTTTCAGTTGGCTTTTCGGTCGACGGTTCTTCGGTTACCGGCTGCTCCGGCGTCTGCTGTTCCGGTTCTGTCGTTTCCGGCTCATCGATCGATGTCTCAGGAACCGGACCGGGCTCTGCAACATAGGAGTAATCATCATCTTCCTTCATCTGCCGAACCTTAACCTTTTCGCCATTGTAAACTTCTGCGATCATAGCCTTGACGTTATCAATTGATTTCGCGTACGGCATCGTGACATAGAGGCCGATACCTCCCATAGAGAAGGTCGGCTGCATCATACCGCCGCCTTCCGCACTGGCTTTTGAAATGTTCCAGCCGCCGCCTTCCGCAAGCTGCTTTTTGACCAGCGCGGAAATACTTTCCTTCGGCATGTTTGTGATACAGCATTTCTCAAGCGTCTTGATCAGCTGTGAATAAGCGGTAAATCCGGCAGAGGAGAGAAGCTTATTCAGAATCGCTTCGATCACGATCTGCTGGTGGCGTCCGCGCTCATTGTCGCCTTCGGCCAGATTCTTTCTTTCACGGCAGTACTGCAGTGCCTGCTTGCCGTTCAGGTGGATGTTTCCTTTTTTAAACACCGTATCACTGTAGGTGTATTTGAACTCATAATCATTATACAGGTCGATTCCGCCAAGCGCGTTTACGATATCGATCAGGGACGAGAAGTTGACCTTGAAGTAGTAGTCGATGCTGCAGTCATACAGTTCGTTCATTGTATCGACCTGGCACTGGATGCCGTAAACACCGGAATGCGTCAGCTTGTCCCGGATCCCGCCGGAAACGTTCGGGAGCGGCACATAAAAGTCACGCGGGGTATTGATCATCAGCACTTCGCGGGTATTCGGGTTTACAGCAACGAGCATGTTTACGTCGGTTCGTCCGGAAACGGAAATATCGCCGTATTCATCGTTTCCGCTCAGATAGATCAGGAACGGTTCTGTGGTTACATCGACATTGCTGAGCGATTGGATCGTAACTTCGTTCTTGATCGTGACTGTCATAAGTACGCGGGTCTCTTTATCGAAATCCTCATGTTTTTCTTCGATCGCGGAATGGAAATCCCGGTTGTAGATGATGGCTTTGACCTTGCCTTTATATAAGGCGTCGGCCTGGGCAATCGCGGATTCGTAATCTTTTGTTTTTGCGGATTTGCCGATCGCTTCCTCGATGTCGTTGATGGCCGTGTTGAGGTTGAGCGGCTGGAAAGTCGCCTGTGTGCCGAATGTATAATCCGCAGCGTCCTCGATCTCCTTCGCAGGATCTTCCGCCATAACAACAATATCGATATAGTCAATGTCGTAGGCAACTTCTTCCGTTACCGTTTCGATCGCTTTTTCTGTAATGCTCATATAATATGTCGAGACACCGAGAATGATACAGAGAAGGACAGAGAAGATCTTGCCAATCAAAGGAACTTTCTTATAACGTTTGAAAACGGTGAAAAATACACCGACCCAGAGAGCGGCGAGAACAACGCCTAAAATAATGAAGATCCCCATCGGAAGAACATTGAGCATTCCGAGAACGACCATCAGCGCGACGGAAAGAGCACCCTGCAGAACCAGCATGATAATGCCCCAGACATCGTTTTTCAGGGTTTTTTCTTTTTTCTTCTTTCCATTTTTGGAAGGCTCCGGATCTCCCGGCTCATCATCGAACGAAATCGATTCGAACTCGAACTCATCCAGATCCGGCTCCTCGAAGGATTCCTCAGTAACAAAGTCGTCTTCGTACGGTGCAGTTTCTTCTGCAGGAAGAGCATTTTCCTCCGTATCAAGATCATCAAACAATCTGTCCATTGCAGCAGAATGATTTCTTACCCTGCCTGGTCCTCTGACAGAGGGGGCTGCAGCGTGAGCTTCATCACGTAACTGGTCCTTGCCTAAAATGTCCAGATCGTCTGACCGCCTTGTATATTTCATGTTCAGTCCTCACATATTTCTGTGCCGTTCTGTGTCAGCACACAAAAATTGTTTTCCTAATATATAAGTCCGAGGAAAACTCCCAAATATTATACTGGATTTAGATAATGTATTGCAAGTAAATCTGTCGTTCGGAACAGGAAACCTGCCGCCTGGAACATTTCAGGTTTTCACGTGTATTTTCCGTGTTATATTTTCCCGGCAACCAAACAGAGGAGGTAATACAGATGGTTATTTCAGTCAGAGTCAGTGATGAGGACGGATACCGGATGAAAGCCTATGCCGATCGCCAGGGAATCACCGTGTCCGCACTCTTACGCAATGCAGTACAGGAACGTTTAGAAAACGAGCATGACATTACAGAAAGAGATTTGGAGGTGGTAAGAGAGAGAACCCGATACAATTCTATGAAACGTAAAAAAAACAAAGCGAAAAAAAAGTAATTGGAATCCGGGAACGGATACCGAAGGGCAGCGGCGTCAAAACCGCTGCCTTTAAAAATGGCCGGAAGCTCGATTTTCATTGAAATAAACAGGATGTCGTGATAAACTTTCAGAAGTGAATACATGTTCATAAGGAGGCATAAGGCATGGTAACAGTTCTGAATCACTCTTTAATCAAACATAAATTATCTATCATGAGGGACGCCGAGACCTCCACCTATATTTTCAAGCAGAATCTGGATGAGATCGCGAAACTCATGGCGTATGAAGTTACACGGAATGTCCCGATCGTTGAAAAAAAGATCCAGACACCGATCTGTGAGACAACAGGATATCAGCTGGCGGAAAAGATCATTCTTGTACCGATCTTAAGAGCCGGCATCGGTCTGGTTGACGGCTTCCGTGATATTATTCCGACAGCCAGAATCGGACATATCGGTATGTACAGAGATCCGGAAACGCTTGAACCGCATGAGTATTATGCGAGATTCCCGGCGGATATGGAGCACTCCATTGTAATCGTAACCGACCCGATGCTTGCTACCGGAGGCAGCGCTTCCGCAGCAATCACAAACATAAAAAAACGCGGAGCGAAGAAGATTCTTCTGGTTTGCCTGGTAGGTGTTCCGGAAGGCGTAGCTCGAATTGAAAAAGATCACCCGGATGTAGACATTACGATTGCCGCACTGGACGATCACTTAAACGAAAACGGATTTATCGTTCCGGGACTTGGCGATGCCGGTGACAGACTGTTTGGCACCGAGCCTGGCGCAGGAACAAGAACGACAAAATAAACAGTCATTAAAAAATATAAGAATAACCTAAGAAAATCGGGAAAGGGAAGCCTTTCTTGGTTTTCTTGTGTTCTATAAAAATCGGAGGAGTAATATTGAGCATTGAAGAAAGACCTGTGGTCGGACAGCGAATGCCGTCTCACAGAGGAACAAGATCACACAGTCGGGATCTTCCGCATAAGGGAGATCCGGTTTCTGATGCTCCGATCATTGATTCCCTTCCGGAGAAAACTTCCGAAGTTCCTCAGACAGAAGAAGTACATGCAGAAGCAGCGGTGGAAACCTCTGCGGTTGAGACACCTGTAATTGTGCCTGAAGAACACAAGAATGAAGAGGCAGCTCCGGCGGTTGTGGACAGCCAGGCACAAGAGGGGCCTTCCGCATTACAGTTGATTCCTGCCAGAAAAAAAGAAAGACCGCAAAGACCGCAAAGTCCTGCGAGAGATAAAAAGCAGGAACGTACGGAACGTCCGAAAAAAACGGACAGAGCAGATAAGCCGGCTGCAGAGAAAAAAGCCCCGGGATTCCTGTCAGGAATTGCGGAGAAAACGAGATATGCTTTTTCTTTGAAAACGGATGAAGATGTACAAAAGCCTGCACCGCGTACGAGCAAAAAGGATGATAACAAGAGCAGTTCCTTCCGGACATTTGTCAAAACCAGAAAACTGCTTACTTCGATCCTGGTAACGATTGCGCTGATCATCCTTGTGGTCATCATCGCGGCGATCGTACCGTCTTCTGTGAAAGAAGAGACGCCGGATACCTCCGACTATATGGACCGGATCCGCACACAGGAAATCCGCATCAATGATGAGGAAGCGATCGATTCGTTCTTCCGTTCCTATTATACTGCGTTGTCTTCGGGCAATACGACGGCCCTCGAACTCATGTATGATGATCCGTCCGCGGCACATATAACGACAGAGATTTCAACGATCGTAAACCAGTATGATAATTTCAAGGTCTATATCACGCGCGGCATCAACGAGAATGAATACGTTGCGTTTGTATATAATGACATTCATTTTGCCAATATCGAAGCAACGGCTCCGTCTGTGGACAGCTTTTATCTGAAGTATGATCCGGAAGCGGCAGCGCTGAAGATCTGCGCAGGCATGTATCAGAATCCGGAAATACTGAAGTTTATGAATCTCATCTCCTACCGGGATCCGATCCATACGCTTCTGAATGAGACGAACGAGAAACTGAGCGATGCTCTTGCAGGAAACGTGGACCTGAACAACCTTTATATTATCATGCAGTCGATGGCTGAAACGGAGAAGGAAGAGTAATGCTTTATCCGCAGGAAATCATTGATCAGGTAATTGAGGCGAATAATATCGTTGATGTGATCGGAAGCTATGTAAAGCTGACGAAAAAAGGATCGACGTATTTCGGGCTCTGCCCGTTCCACAATGAGAAGACACCGTCATTTTCCGTGACGGATAACGGCAGCAAGCAGATGTATTACTGCTTCGGATGCCATAAAGGTGGAAGTGTTCTGACCTTCGTTATGAAGTATGAGAACGCATCCTATCTCGAAGCGCTGCGGATGCTGGCTGACCGGGCAGGGATCGCGCTTCCGAAACCGGAGTACTCCAAGGAGGAAAATGAAAGGGCAAAGCGCAGGGAGCAGATCCTCGAGGTCAATAAAGAGGCTGCAAAGTACTTTTATCACCTGCTGAAAACGGACCGCGGAAGCCGTGCCTATGCGTACCTGAAAAACCGCGGGCTTTCCGATGAGACGATCACAAGCTTCGGCCTCGGTTATTCTGATAAATACAGGGATGACCTGTATCGATATATGAAAAGCAAAAACTATTCGGACGATGTGCTGAAGGCGACCGGACTGTTTTCCATTAAGGAAACGAATACACATGATTACTTCTGGAACCGTGTGATGTTTCCGATCATGGACGTGCGGAACAAAGTTATCGCGTTCGGTGGCAGAGTCATGGGAGACGGGGAACCGAAATACCTGAACTCCCCGGAAACCGAATGCTTTAATAAAAGAAAAACTCTTTACGGCCTGCATGCCGCAAAAAAATACAAAGGAAAAGAACTGATCCTCTGTGAGGGCTATATGGATGTGATCTCCCTCCATCAGGCGGGATTCACAAATGCGGTTGCTTCTCTTGGAACCGCACTGACAGACGGCCATGCGTCGATCCTGAAACGGTATACCGGACAGGTGATCATCTCCTACGATGCGGATACCGCCGGACAGGACGCTGCGCTCCGTGCGATCCCGAAGCTTCGGGACGCGGGGATCTCCGTAAAAGTGGCCGACTTAAGGCCGTATAAAGATCCGGACGAACTGATCAAGGCAGAGGGCAGTGAGGAATACAAAAAGCGTCTGAAAAATGCGCAGAACAGTGTATTGTTTGAGATCCGCTGCATGATGGCTTCGTATGATCTGCAGGATCCGGACGAGAACACAAAATTTTTCAACGAGGTTGCCCGCAGACTGAGCTATTTTACCGACGGGATCGAACAGGAAAACTATGTCCGGGCAGTCGCAAACGAGTTTGGAATCGATCCGTCATTGCTGAAAGAAAAGACCAAGAAACTTGCTTTGAGCAATGACCGTATCAGAGAATATGAACCGGTGAGATCGCTTCCGGTCAAAAAAGACCGAAGCAGCACCGCCCTTCAGGAATGTCAGAAGACGATCCTTTCATACCTGGCTCAGGAGCCGTCATTATATGACAAGATCCGTCAAGTAATTGATGAGACCGATTTCGACCTGGCGCCGTATGACCGCATCGCCATGCTGATGTTCGATCAACTGAAGCGCGGAATGTTAGATCCGGTAAGCATTATCAGCAGTTTTGAAGAACCGGAGAACCAGGAGGAGGCTGCAGCTGTTCTGGATGACCGTACAAACAGTGAAACAAGCAAAGAAGAACAAGAAAAAATTGTGAATGAGTGCTTGATACGGATCCGGAAAAACAGCATTGAAAAGCAGATGAACCAGGAACAGGATCTGAACAGACTGGTGGAACTTAAGAGGGAACAGGAAAAGATCCAAAAAATCGATATTTTCGGAAGGAGCATTTAGAAATGCCAGCCAAAAAAGAAACAAAGGAAACTGTGAAAAAGAAAGCGGAAAAGAAGGGAACTGCCAAAGCTGCAGAAAAAGAAACTGCAGCGAAAAAGACTTCTTCCAAAGCAGCAGTAAAAGAAACTGCAAAGAAGACGGCTTCTAAGACTGCGGCAAAAGAGTCTGCAAAGAAGACGACCACCAAGGCAGCAGCGAAAGAACCTGCAAAGAAGACGGCTGCCAAGGCAGCAGCGAAAGAGCCTGCAAAGAAGACGACCGCAAAGGCAGCAGCAAAAGAGCCTGCAAAGAAGACGGCCGCTAAGGTAGCAGCGAAAGAGCCTGCAAAGAAGACGGCTTCCAAGGCAGCTGAAAAAGAAACCTCTAAGAAGACGACCGC
>CAZOHB010000032.1:17668-18588 GCA_964579345.1 uncultured Parasporobacterium sp. | reverse complement strand
AGCGGATCCAGTGCCATGAAGTCTGTTCCATAGCAGAGGCCTTTACCAAGAACGAATGCTTTCGGGATGTAGTTCTTCTCGTTGAACTGTTTCCATGCAGTCATGAAGTTCGGAAGGATCTGGTTGCCGCAGACGATGTCGCAGTCATTAGCCTGAAGATCAGCAATGATGGATGTGAAGTCTGTGGTATCAACAGAGAATCTGCCCGGATCATAAACTGTGAATCCATTCTGCTCCAGCAGCGGCTGAAGAAGACCGGAGAAGGTTACACCGTCAACGTCGGAATCAAACAGGAAGCCGACTTTTCCGTTTGTCTTATCTTTGATTTTCTTTAATGAAGTAACATATCCGTTTACGATATCGTTTGCGGAGAACATCAGACCATATGCCCAATCCGGATCATAGGTTGCTGTCCAGGACTCCCATGGGCTGTTGGAGCAGATGCAAGGAACGCCATACTGCTCAGCAACTGCTGCTACAGGAGCGGTGTTTTCCGGAGTCCATGCGCCGATCAGGATGTCGACTTTGTCTTCCAGAATCAGTTTCTTTGCAACTTCCGTTGCTGTTGCTGCATTTGACTCTGTATCGCCGGTAACAACTCTTACAGGATATTTTTTGCCGCCGATCTCGATTCCGCCGTCTTTATTGATTGCATCGAGGCAAAGTTTGCTGTCCCAGTCAAATGCCTGAGTGAATTCGCCGAGAGCACCTGTGAAAGAGGATGCATAACCAACAACGATTTCTGTTTTATCGCCTTTGGATGCTCCGCCGTCAGCTGCTCCGCTTCCGCCGCCGTTCGATCCGCCGCCGCAGGCTGCGAGAGAACCGACTACGAAAACGCAAGCGATCAATAATGCAATAAGTTTCTTTGCAGTTTTCATTTCTTCTCCTCCTTAGATGTTAGAAGACAGTGTTATTAC
>CAZOHB010000032.1:0-17658 GCA_964579345.1 uncultured Parasporobacterium sp. | reverse complement strand
GTTTTTTAGCTTTTTAAATCAAGCTATTTTACTTTTTTATTATAAAAAAACAGCGTATTAAACAAAACAAGTTAAAAAGTATAGATCTATCGTTTTTGGTAATAGATAAAGTTAGTCTAATAACTGATATGCATATATTTTTTTTAGAATCGCAGAATGGAACACCCTTGTTTTTTCTGTATTTTTCCTTTCACAGCCTGAAGTTCACAAAAAAACAAGCCCGTCTGCATTCGCATTCGGACTTGTTCCATTCCATTTTAGAATTCAATAACTGATTTTTGCTTATCTATGTTTATATCGTATGTGTGGCAATATACTCCAGCGTCGACTCAATAAACAGCCTGGTGGAAGGGTTCTCACTTTTGGATCGATAACCCATGACCAGTCCGCTCTTGGTATCTTTCAGCGGCATCGGGACCAGCATCGGATTGTCATAATCCTTAAAGAACCGGTCAGCGATAAAAACTTCATTATCCGTCGTGAGATTAAATGCCAGCGAGGAAGCGCCCTGTGTAAAATAAGAAACATTCGGATGGAAACCGTGTTCTTCACAAAGGCGGATGATCGCCGAGCTGTAACTTGGCGTCTTCAGCGGAGAGATCGATATGAACTCTGACTGCTTCAGATCTTCAAAGCGGATACTTTTTCTCTTCGCAAGAGGATTCGTTTTCAACATGAATGCGCAATGCGGGCATTTCGCCAGCAGGACCGACTCAAAAGGTTCACTTCCCAGTTCTTCAATATCATAAAGAACCGTAAATACGATATCCGCATCATCGTTGATCAGCGCCGTACGGACATCCTGCGCCGGCATGGTCTCGACCGCAACCTTGATGTCCGGATGCTTCGCCTTGAAATAGTCCACGACCGGTATCACAACGGTATCCGGACGGTAGGAATCGAGGCAGGCAATACTGATATTCTTTTTCATTCCGGTCTGGATCACAGAAGCTGCGTAAAGTGTTTTTTCCACATCCGTGCCGAGATCCTGCAGGTGTTCATACACATATTTCCCGGCAGGTGTCAGTCTGATCCGGTTTCCTTTCCGCACAAAAAGCTGAAGGCCCATCATGTTTTCGATCGAGATGATGGACTTGCTTACGGTCGACTGTGTGATATGGAGCTGCTCTGCCGCTCTTGTAAAGCTGTTAAACTTTGCTGTAAGAATAAAACACTGCAGTTGACCGATACTGATATTTCTGATATCTATATTCTGCATAATTTCTCTCCTGATGCATCCTGCTTTTCTTTAATGATTTATTGTTGCAAAAAAAGACCGCTAATGCAAGCGGCCTTTTCTCATCTTCTCTTCTTCTCTTTGTAAATTTTAATTATATCGTTTTCGGCTGGCCTCATACAGATACGTATAAAACCGCGGATCCACTGCAAAATCCATGCCGACATATGCGTTGGTCGGATAGCTGTCCAGAAGCTCTTCCATCATTTTCATGATTTCCTCTTTCGAACCGTTCTCCGGGAATTTCGGCGGGATGATACCAATCTTGATATCCTGTCCATATTTCGGATACATCTTTTTCCGGTCATTCATCACCTGCCCGCACCACATATCAACGCCGGCTTCAATCATCGCCGGAACGAGCTCTTCGTTCTTGCCGCAGCAATGGAACTCAAACCCGATCCCGTATTTATGTGCAGAATCAACCGCCCGTTTCAGATACGGAACCAGCATTTCTCTGCAGGTCTCCAGCGAGAATAACGGAGCTTTCTGGCTTCCCCAGTCATCATGGAACCAGAGAAGATCCGGCTCATACCATTTCGCCATATTGTAGAACAGCTCGTCATAGAAAATGCAGAGACGGTCAAACAGTCTGTGGACTGCTTCTTTTTCTTCCGGATCTACAAGCGCTACCAGTGCGTTCTCCATTCCGACAAAGGAGATCAGCCTTTCAAAAAATCCGTTAAAGACGGTCATCTGAATCGAACGCGCGTCATTCAGAAATTCTTTATTTGCAGCCGCGCTTCCTGCCCAGTCCAGTTCATTCAGATCCGGGAAGGTAATATAGTTTTCCCATTCGCAGATGTCCGGAACTTTCTGCGGTCCCGGACGGACCATCGAACCATGAACACTCGGAACATATTCCCATTCAATTCCGAAATAGTCCTTATTAAAAACCGGCTCGGAAGGGTCCGGGTTTGCCTGTAAAACGCTCTTTCTTGCAACGTTATCAGCAAGGATCGAAGGATTAAACATTTTGTTTTCCACAAAGAACGGCATCCAGAGGGGCTTCTCATCTGCCAGAAACATCTTCATGTTTTCATACGGCTTGATCGGCGTCCTCAGCACCGGAACCGGCGGTTCCATCGGATGATGGGGAGGATAATAATCCATCGGCACCAGTTCTTCTTCATTAAATGGAATTATTACTTCCGGCATTGTCATGATCATACTTTCCTTCTTTACACGCACGATCAGAATTGCAGATTCAGACCATGCAGATTATTTTTACTCCTCCGAAATATACTCAGCAGCATTCTCGCCAGCCATGCGGCCGGAATTTAACGCGAATCCCATTGTGTTTCCCGGAAGTTGGAAGACATAGCTGTCGCCATAGATGCTGCAGACATCCGTTCCCGCACCGTAAAGACCCGGGATCGGATCAAACTCCTGCGTGATCACTTCCAGTTTATGATTGACTTTGATTCCGCCGAGACTGCCGTATGCAGCAACGCAGAAGCAGGCCGCATAATACGGTGCTTTCTTAACAGCTTTCATGTAACGATAGTCTTTATTAAACAGCGTGTCCCGGCCACCCTCACAGTCATGGTTATAGGTTTCAAGCGTTTCTTCCAGTCCTGCCTGATCAATGCCAGTCTTTTCACAGAGTTCTTCGATCGTATCCGCTTTCACGAAGTACTTATAACCACTTGCAATTGCTGACTCTACATCCTTATCAAAGATGTCCATGATATCTGCACCATGTACCATGGAGATCAGATCAAGTCCCTTCTTCTCATAGCGTTTCTTGATGCTTTCATCCATGATGATCCAGCAGCGTCTGTCTTTTTGCTGATCGATCGCATTGGTCGTAAAGGTTCCGTTTCCGAGCTGCCCTTCGTCATAGAATCGTTCGCCAAAGAGATTGACCATCAGGTTTGGCTGGCGCATGACCGCATCGATCGAGAAGAAATTCAGGTTGTCCGGAATCCGGTAATTCAGTTCCATATGCATCTCGGTCTTTCCGGCGCCGGCTTCCCACGCCATCTTGATTCCATCTCCTGTCAGAGCGTCTCCCTCATAAGAAAAGATATCGACGCCAAAGGTATAGCCGGTATATTTCTTCATCATGTCATGGTCGGAAGCAAATCCGCCTGTCGCAATGATCGCCGCCTTGCATTCAAAGAGGAGTTCTTCGCCTGCTGCATTGGTCGCATAGACGCCGGTGATCTTTCCGTCTTCTTTCCGAAGCCCGGTTGCCCAGGTTTCAAGAAGGATCTGGATACCAAGTTCGTTTGCCCGTTCTGTCATGCGGCGGGTCATTGTGCCTGCTGCTCTTGGTCCCGGTCTTCCCTCATCCGGAATTACATAGTGCCAGGTCGGTTCGGAATCTTCATAGAATTTAGACGGAACAAAGCGCACGCCCATGCCTTCAAGCCATTCGATCGTATCGGCAGACTTATCAATATATTTCTTCACAAGAAGTGAATCGCTTCTCCAGTGGGTATAATTCATAAACTGCCGAAAAGCTTTTTCGCGCGTTACACCCATCATGCCTTCCCGCTGCTGACGTGTCTCAACGCCCAGAGGTCCCATGCCCATATTGGCGGTTCCTCCGGTCATCTTCGTCTTCTCAAGAATAATGACTTCTGAAGAATCCACGCCCTGTTCAACGGCTTCGATTGCTGCTGCAAGGCCCGCAGGCCCTGCAGCAATAACTACTAACTGTTTCTTTTCTGTTTTCATCTTTTTTCCTTATACGATTGCGTTCTTCTCATCAAACTGACGGCCACGTTTTGCATCAAGATCTTTTCTCATCTGAATCATCTCTTCTTTCTTAACAGAGTTGATGATGAAGAAACCGATCAGAGAAAGGACAATGAAGATCGTCGGGATCAGAGGATAAATCAGACGAATACCTTCCTGTGCAGCTACGGTCTGCTCGAAGCTTCCTTCCTGATATCCAACCCAGGTAAGAGCTGCGGTAACAAGGAATGTTGCAACGCCCATACCAAGTTTCTGGAAGAAGGAGATTGCTGCAGAAACCATACCAGGTGCAAAGACACCATATTTCCACTCGCCCCAGTCAACAGCATCCGGAATCGAACGGAAGATAATATTGCTGAACAGGATAACGCCGATCTGGAAGAAGGACTGAGCGATCGTAAGAACGACGATATTCTTCATTGCAATATAGGTGACGATCCAGCAGATAATGATCAATGCGCCGGACAATAAGTACAGCGTGTTTCTTCCAAGTTTCTGTGTCAGGATCGGTCCTACAATGATATTGAATGCGGAACCTACGATGCAGGCAATGGTCATAACCGTACCGATGACTGCCGGGTTTCCAACATAGTACGTATAGTAATAAGAAGTAATCGTTGTGGTTGCGGTTGCAAGCATGAAGTTGAACAGGTTGATGATCAGTGCGCCCCAGAGCATCTTGTTGCCCTTGAAGACTTTGAACTCATCTTTCAGTTTCAGCTTCTCTGCCGGGTTATCAGCGGTAACGGATTCCTGCGCCCATTTTGCCTGGGTGGAACGCTCTTTGCTGGTAATGCATGCATATGCCTGGAATACCAGAGTCATAAGAGCGATGATGATCGCAGCCCACATGAAACCTTTTCTGTCAAGCGGCGCATCGCCAAGTGCAAGGATCAGGTTGATTCCCATGTAGGAAACAACGATGCCTGCAACTGCCATTGCGATGTGTCTCCAGGTTACCATCGTTCTCTTTTCCTTCGGATCATCCGTGCAGACAGCCGGCTGTACGGACAGCCACTGATAGTTCACCGTTGCAAAGATGGAACCGTAAAGGATGTACATAATGTAAGCAAATAATACAGCTGCCGCACTTCCTACTCCGATGTTTCCGGGTATCGCAAACACGAAAATAAATGCAGCCGTTGTCGGAATCAGTGATCCCATGTACCATGGTTTGAATTTACCGAAACGGTTTTTCTTCGTACGGTCAGCAATCATACCGAATCCGATATCAGAAAAAGCATCGATGATACGGCAGACAAGCGTCATCGTACCAATGGTCAGAGCGTTGATTCCCATTGTCTGAGTCAGATACAATACCATGTAAGAAGCCACAAAGGTGTTCTGAATCGTGTAGCCCATTTCGCCCATTGCAAATCCGAGATAATGGTACCACTTCATTTTGTTTGTGTTTTCCATAATTAATTCCCTCTCTCTATATAACAATAATACTGCACTTGTTATGAGTTGCCCCCTGCGGAGCTGCAAAGGTAAGCTTTGCTTACTTTTGTTTGCTTGGCGGCTTGATCAAGAATTCTTTTTCAAGCGGCTTGTAAGACTGTCTGTTCTCCTTGATCTGAGGAAGCTTATCCTTGATCGTCTTTCCAACTTCAAAGACCTCATCATCGTGATCTTTCAGACCCTGGAACAGATGTCTGGAATGGCTCATTGCCTCTTCCGTAAAGGTGAATTTCACCTTTCCATCTTCGACGCTGACTTTTCCGTCAATACCGCAGATGGCACAGGAAACCTTGTCGGAATCCGGATAGAACATCATCAGGTTCTGATGGCACATCGGGCAGTAGCCTTCCGGTCCGTAGTATGGTTTCTTGTGATCGATCGCATCATTCAGCTCATACGGAACATCGACTTCGAAGCTCTTGACCATGTTGCGGCCAAGCTGTCTTGCCTGCTCGATCAGTTCCGGGAACAGGGTCGCTGCACCGTCTTCTGCAACACCGGTCACGTTCATCTGGTCACAGACATTAAACTGTGCCGGGAACATTAAGGTCTGCATCGAAGCTAAGCAAAGAGATACCCAGTGCTCTGTCGTTGCACCGCCGACGGAGATCATCGCGCCGACTTTTCTTCTGAAGATACGCTCGTCGATCTCCATATCGCCGAACTTATCGGTCAGGTCGTTCTTTACCATCTGTTTCATTTTCCAGTTGCAGGCGATGTCAACTCGCGGTCCCATAATACGGTCGCGGATCGCGATCAGCTGTCCCGGAGGAGTCAGGGAATAGCAAGGCGCTGCAAGAAGGAATCCATCTGCATCAAACAGCTTGTTGTACAGCCATGCAGCATCGTCCTTGTAAATGCAGTGCTCCGCACCTTTCATGATGACCGGACATGGCCAGCATACTGCGCAGGAATGAATCTCAAGATCCAGCATACGGATCATCTCAACTTCAGCGCCAAGCTCTTTTGCAGCATTTAATGCTTCCATTGTGAAGATCTCGCAGTTGGCATTTCTTCTTCCCGCTGTCAAAGCAACAATTTTCATATATTACCCCTTTCTTACCAGAGCGACGCCGGCAGTTTGATTTCAATACAACGCTTTGGACAGTTCATCCAGCAGATTCCGCAGAACCAGCACTCGCCTTCATACTTCAGGTACGGATATCCTTCTTCATTCACTGCAAGAACATCTTCCGGGCAATTGTCGTAGCATTTCATGCATTTGATGCATTTATCGTTTTCGATCTTTACAACCTTCATTTATTTGCCCTCCTCTAAGTATTCTTTTTTCAGCTCAGGAGCGCGCATCAGCTCGATGGTGTCCTTTCCGTCTACCAGACGGCAGACAGAAATGTGGTTATCGTTTTCCGGATTTCTTTCCGGATAATCATTTCTGAGGAAGTTTCCTCTGGACTCTTTTCGTTCCATGCAGGCTCTGAAGTGGAGAACACTGCCGTCAAAGATGTTGCGGACCTCGATGCATCTCATAAGATCATGCGGAGTTTTCGCCATCAGATGCGGCATGAAGTGTTCCTTCAAAGATCCAAGTCTCTTAAGACCTTCTTTTAACTTGCCTTCCGAAATATGCATACCGATGTAACGATCATTGATGTAGCGGATCGAGCTTTCCATCTCCATCGGCTCTGTTCCGTCTTCTTCATAAAGCGGAGCATAAACTTCATCGATCACATCCTGTACATGGGCATAATCGATTTCCGGTTCTGCTGCTGTTGCACAGTAATCTTTCATCTGATTTCCAACGATGATACCGCTGATGCAGGCACTTCCGCATCCGCCGAGACCTAATACGGTGTCACCTCCGCAGAAGAGGCCTTCGACATCCGTCTTGAAATTCTCATCTGTAAAGACGCCGGAAAGTCCATAGAAACCGAATCTTCTGTTTTCCATCAGCTCATAGCGGTGCGTCTTCGGGTTGAAGCCTCTCTGCTCGCCGAGATACAGGGAAACAAACCGCTCATCAGAGATACAGATCTCATTTCTCTTCTGGTAGATATCATTGAAATGCTCAATGGAGCAATAGATCGGATCCAGACCTGCTTTTTCGATCTCGTCATACATCTTTGCTGTCGGGAACGGGATCGGTTCGCCTTTTGCGTTCATCCACTGACCGCGGATACCATCACCGTGGTCGATTGAACCAAACGGAATGGTGATATCGTCGCGGATCCGGTAGTTCCAGTTCGTTGCGATATCCATGTTGCAAAGACCTGCGCCGACTTTATAGCAGGCATTAAATCCGTCACCGGAGATGCTGCCCGGATGTCCGTGGAAACGCATTTTATATTTCCAGTGCATCGGCGTTTCAGAAGTGTAGTTTCTTGCCAGGTTACAGGTAGAAACCATAACTGCTTTTGCTTTTACAACACAGAATTCACCGGTACGTACATTGAATGCGGTTGCACCGCAGACCTTACCGTTTTTATCTGTCAGCAGGTCGACCATCATCGTTCTGTCAAGAACCTGAACACCAACCTCGCGGCATTTCTTTGCCATAACCGGTTTGACATCCAGCCAGTGAACACCGATCATGATCTTCTTGCCGAACCAGCCGTTGCGCACCCAGTGGTAATCTTCCGTATCTTCCCAGCGCATCGGATAGCCCCATTTGTTCATCTTTTCCAGAGCCCACCAGCTTTTCGCGCCAAGGATATAACCGACGTTCGGGTTCATCAGAGCACCCGGTCCTCCGAGGAGCTCATGACGGCCCATAAAGAATTTTACGTAATCCAGATTGCTGACACCTTCTCTCGGGAAGTCCATGACATGGTCCATACCCATTCCTGAATGTCCGCTTCGTTCTGTTTTTGCTTTTTCTAAGATGATGGTCTTAACGCCATTTTCCGCAGCTTCAATTGCTGCAGAACATCCGGCATCACCACCGCCGACTACAAGGAAGTCGCATTCATAAACTTTCACGTCCTGTGCATTTGGTTTTGTGATCATTTATTTTCCCTTCCTTTCTTCTATAAATTTTTCCCAGTTTGCATTCGTCTGTTTCGTGATCTCTTCGAACTTGTCGATCTCACCCTGCTCGAATTCTTCATCGCCGTAGCGGCAGGTTCTGACATAATCCGGTTTTACAAGGACAAGTGCATCATGGTAGCTGATATCGAGTTCTTCGGCTTTCTCACGAACCAGCTTCAATAATGGAAATTCGAATTTTTCTTCGTATACTCCACCGCCGTAAGTTTCGTCCATAATCTTTCCTCTCTGTATTTTTGGTATGCTCCGGGCAGAATTATCTTCTGCCCGGAGATATTGTTTGCATTTCTGATCTTTTATCCGCGGTATACGTAATCTCCGACCTGATATTTCGGCGGGATCGTCGGAATCTGCAGGAAGGAATCATACTGTCCGCCTGTGTGGAATACATGGATTCCGTCTCCGTTATCAGACTCAATGTTGACCTTCGGATCTTCAAACCAGTCGGATTTCACAAAGCGTCCTGCGATCTCAATACGAAGGGTCTCGCCCTTATGCCAGATACGGCTGTGCGGATACATTTCAACTTCCACAGGAACGATTTCTCCCGGAGACAGTTTCTGAAGATTCTTGTGGGACTGTACCGGCTGGAAGTCGGTTGCCATCTTCTCATCAAGCTCCCTGTGGGAAACTCTCATGTATCCCCATGCGCCTCTGTACGGCTCGTGCATCGCGTATACCGGAATGTGCTCGCCGTTTACGCCGTTTTTCTTGACCCATACAAAGAGGTCCATATCGTCGTAGCCGCGGCATTCACAGTAAAGTTTCAGTTTCATGTAACCGGTGATCTCGGTATCTTCTTCAAATTTATAATCGAAGATCACACTCTCTGATTTCGGATCATAGGAAACTTCTGCTTCTTTCTCGAACGGTTTTTCCAGGCTTGTGCCCATATCAGAAGCATCCAGATAGATCTTCTTGTATTCCGTTCTCTTGATCGGCCAGTTATCTTCCACACGTTTGACTGCATAGTCATAATCATATGCATCCATAACATCGACGCGGACCTTCGGAGTGAACTCCCATCCGTTACGGATATTCTTCAGATAACGGTTATAGAATGCAGTCAGATCTGCTACATTTTCTCTCTCGTATGTATCCGGCCACTCAAATTCTCTGTGCGCACGGAGCCATTTCTTTCCGGAACGAATTCTTCTGAACGTTTCAAGCGATCCTCTTAAGTGGATGTGGCACCATCCGGAGCAGACATAGGTCGGAATGCGGATCTTATCCCATTTCACGATCTTGCTCTCCCAGTACTTGTTCATCATCGGATATTTTGCAGCCATCGTCGGAAGATCCTCGATATAGTTCTTGCATGCAATGCCGGCAAGGATATCTTCATTAAAGGAAGGAGCCATGATACCGCCGACTGCCAGAGACTCTCTGTACATATCGGAAGTAAGTTCCCAAAGAGCAACGCAGGTAAGATGCGGCGGCTGTTCCGCAGCGATCCTTGCCGCGCTCATCGCAACACCGGAGTTTCCGAACAGTGCAACTTTTCCATTACACCAGTCCTGCTCTGCCGCCCATTCGATATAGTCATATCCGTCACGGGCGCCCTGCGGACCATACTGTTCCACATTGCCTTCTGAGTTTCCGACACCTCTTGGGTCTACGTTTGCAACCGCGTAGCCGATGTGGCACCAGTAACCCGGGTCAGTGGATTCAAATTTTGCCATTTCAGAAACGGTTCCTGGCGGTACTCCCATCAGTTTCCACTCCTGCATGCCCTCTGCCGGTCGTTTGGAGAACGGGCTCCAGGAGATCAGCAGCGGAAATTTTTTACCCGGCTCATCCGGCATATAAATGTCGGAATAGATCGTTGTGCCGTCCCGAAGCTGCGTAGCAACATCCTGCATGCAGATGATTCCTTCCTCCGGGCTGTAGGTTCTCGGGTTCAGTTTTCCGCAGAAGTTAAACAGATGCGGGCGCTCACCTCTTGCGATCATCGCTTCCATCTCTTCTTTGGTCTTTCCCGGAACGCCTTTTCGATAGGCTACTTCGATCGTTTCCCCGTCAAATTCTTCCGGTATCCAAATAATCTCTTTTTCCAATCTGTTCACCTCTTATTCTTGCTATTGTCTTCTTTGCTGCCTGCAGAGGGTGGTATTTATCCCGTTTAACGGACAGAATTCTCCCGTCTGCATTTCTGTTTTGATTTTATTAAAGGACTTCTTTGAATGGAAACACCAATAAAATTGAAATCGTTACAACCAATTAGTTGTTGAACCAGAAAAAACTCTGTGCTACTATCTTTTATTAGAAAGAGGTGAGTTTTATGTCTCTTGATATTCAAATGGAATGTTTTTTTAATCTTGCGGAAACGCTGAATTTCAGCGAGACTGCGAAACAGCTGTACATTTCCCAGCAGGCAGTCAGCAAAAATATTTCTAAGTTGGAATCCAAGGTCGGATTCCCTCTTTTTTACCGCAATCCTCACAGCGTACAGATCACTCCATGGGGAAAACAATACTTAGAACTGAACAAACAGTACTTAAAAGACATTCGTACGATCCTGGAAGAGTATCAGCAGGCGAATAATCATTTTTCGATCCTTACCTTAAATCAGCCTGACTTTGAACCGGTGAAACGAATGCATCCGTTTACGATTCCGGGTACGGAGTACACCGCAAACGTGGAACTGTCTTTTGATACTCCGGCCTTCGGACTGGAACGGCTGATGCGGCGGGATGTGGATATGCTGGTTACAATTGACCGTTTTGTCCAGAATCTTCCCGGCCTGATCATCAAACCGATCTTCCATCTGGAAGCTGCCCTTCTCGTTTCAAAGAATCATCCGAAATATCGTCCCGGCGTTGATTATACCGAGTTTAAACACGACGCTTTTATTGCCGGCGTTACCAGCAACAACTTCTTTGAAACCAGGGAAAGTATCATGCGGGATATCGAAAACTTCGGTTTAGAGCCACGCTCGATCATCATCGTATCGGATGCACCGAAGGCGTTGGAAACTGTTGCCAAAGGGGAAGGCATTATTCTTGGTTCTGTTATGGCACGGGCTCCGTACGAAAGCAACATCGCCACAGTACCTACAGGTGTAATGAATAATATCGTCTGCGTCTGGAATGAAAATCTCGGAAAGTCCTACTCGGAAGCCTTTGCTGATTTTCTGGCCTCCGAATTTGAGAACGCTGAAAAAGACCGTTTGGGTCTTCTCCGGGAACCCGATTAAACCGTCAACAACCTTTTGGTTGTTTTTACTTTTTACTTTATTTGTTTCTCATCAGAATTGCGAAGTGCTAATCTTGAATCAAAGATTGGCACTTTTTTTGATCTGTTTGCTTTGCGCAGATCGTACACATACTCAGGAGGAAATAGAATGACGAAAATCACAGCAGATGTTGCAGTCGTCGGTTTAGGTCCTGCGGGACTTGCAGCCTGTGTTTCTGCAGCAGAAAACGATCTGAAGGTTGTCGGTTTTGAAAAAGCCGCAATGTGCGGCGGCGCAGCCAATATGGGCGGAGGTCCGTTTGGCGTGGAAAGCCGCGTTCAAAAAGCGGAAATGAGTGAACTGACAAAAGAAAAAGTTTTTGAAGAATTTATGGAGTACGTCCATTGGAACTGTGACGCCCGTCTGGTCCACGATTATTTCTGGCAATCCGGAGATACGATCGACTGGCTTGAAGACATGGGGGTGGAATTCGGAAAAGTCGGAAAATTCTATGCAGGCAGCTGGAACACCTGGCACATGGTCACTCCGGAAGGCGGCGGAAAACCGGGTGGAATGCGCGCTGCATCCACAATGAACAAACGGCTTCTCGAAAGAGCGATCGAACTCGGAACCGAAGTCCATACAAATACGGCGGTTAAAAAGATCATTAAAACCGAGGACCGCATCACCGGCCTGATCGCGCAGAAAGAAAACGGCGAGGAAATCGAAGTTGAGGCTAAAGCTGTCATTATCGCTACCGGTGGTTTCGGAGACAATCCGGAAATGATCAAAGAAGAATGCGGCTTTACCTTTGGCAAGGATATGTTTAACTTCGCGATTCCGGGACTGAAAGGTGACGGCCTTCGCCTGGCATGGGAAGTCGGTGCTATGAAGGGCCGGATCGATATGGAGACAAACACAAAGACGCGTGTACCGGACGAGTGCTTCGCGCTTGCAAATATCTTTAATCAGCCGAACCTGCTGGTAAATCTTTCCGGCGAGCGTGTAATGAACGAGGAATACTCTGAAAATCCGGCAATCCTGGCTAATGTCATCCGCAGACAGCCGCAGCGTGTCGCGATCATGATCGCTTCCGACAAGCTCGTCAAGCACTACTACCGCAACGGTCTTGACTGGGCAGGAATCGCAGGCTCGATCTTCGGAAACACCATGGATTACCTGAAAGATCAGTTGGAGACTGCAAAAGAACTGGCTCCGGAAAAAGCGTATATTACGGACGCGACCGATGAGGAACTGTGTGAGTTCTTCGGTATCGATCTGGAAACGTTCCGCGAGACGCTGGAAGAATACAACGAGCTCTGTGACGAGGGCTATGATGATATCTTCAACAAAAACCATAAGTACATGAGAAAGATTGAAGGAAAACTCTGGGGCGGTGCGATTGCGCTTTCCGCATACGGCAGCCTCGGCGGAATCCAGATCAATCACAAGACGCAGGTACTCGATCCGGACTACCGCCCGATCAAAGGCCTGTTTGCTGCAGGAACGGACACCTGTGATATTTACGCCGGCACATATCTGTACAAACTTCCGGGTAATACCATGGGGTATGCCGTGAATACCGGACGTATGGCAGGCGATTATGCCGCGAAATATATCAGCAAACACTGAAATGCGATTCCCTGCCGCCAGCTATGGCCCAGCTCTCAGTACCCTCGTTGGCGCTAAAACGCGCACTCGGGTACATGGACCGCTGGCGCAGGCGGCAGAAAGGAAGGAATCGCATATAATGGATACTTTTCTCAACACTAATAAATAATGGAGGATAATGATAATGAAAATTTTAGCTGTCAGCGCCGGAAGAAAAGACGGCAACTGTGAGGTTTTTACGAAAGCTGCTTTAATGGAAGCGGAAAAGATGGGTCTGGAAGTGGAGCTTGTCAGACTGCGCGACATGGATATCTACCCTTGTACCGCATGTTCCGGACAGTTCTGTGCAGCGATGGACGACCCGACAAAATGCGTGCACGGAAAAGATGATGCCGCTTTCTTAATTGACAAATTCTTAGATTGTGACGGTTTCTTAATGGCCGGCCCGGTCTATTCCACGACCGGTTCTTCCATGACCGTTACCTTCCGTGACAGAGTCTTCGGACCGAAGATCGACGCTGTTATGATGAGTCGTTTCGGAACCCCGAAATGGGCAGAAGGCAGAGTGAAATCCCGTCCGGGCGCTTTGATCAGTGTCGGCGGCGCGTTATCCAGCCACTGGGTTTCCATGGGCATTCCGACGCTCTACTCTACCTGTTTCTCTGCATCTACGGATGTCGTCGATTTCATGAACGTTACCGGTATCGCAAACCCGGGTGCTGCAACTCTTGATGACGCTTATATTGAGCGCGCAAGACAGTTAGGACGCAACCTGGCACAGGCGGTTCTCGACAACGATCACAGCTGGAGAGGCGAGCCGAGTGAAGAAGATGTCTGCCCGTCCTGCCACTTCAACGCAATGCTCTTCAATCCGAAGAAAAAAGATGTATGGTGCGCGATCTGCGGAACGCATGGTCACATTGTAATGGACGGCGACGAGATGAAGATCGAATGGCCGGAAGAAGAACAGCATGAAAACCACACCAAACCTTGCGGTCTCGAAGCTCACGGCGATGAGATCGGCGAAGTTCTGATGAACAGATATATGCCGCACAAGGATGAAATTCCTGCAAAGCTGAAACCGTTCCAGGACTACAACGCATGTATCGTAAAATCTCCTTCTGCGGAGGCAAAGAAAGCCGCAATCTTAGCGAACTTAAATAAAGAAAAAGAAGTATAAATCTCTATACTCTGAACATATGAATCTCTCCAAAAAACTGCCGGCTGAAATCGCCGGCAGTTTTGATGTGTTTTTTGATATTCGGTTTCTGATCAGATTCCTTTGATCACTTCACTTCGCATGCAGGGGCCGTGAGGTTCTGCAAGCTCTTCCGGATGCGGTCCCCAGCCGTGCGGCGGACGGTCATCTTCCGGTTTATACTTAATCGCAATGTTGTATGCTTCTTCTTTTCCTGCTTCATCGCCGAGATTCTTCAGGCAGATCGCTTTGCAGTAATACAGCTCTCCGAAATCATCGTTCAGCTCAAGACCCTTATTGATCAGGTCCAATGCCTCTTCATATTTGCCCTGCAGGATCTTAACGCACGCGATGTTATACAGGATCTCCCAGCTGTCCGGCTGCTGTGCGAGCGCCTTCTGATACACTTCGATCGCTTCCTCATATTTTCCGAGACGTCTTCTGACATTGCCGCAGTTCATAAGATTGAAGAAATGATCCGGGAATTTCTCATATGTGATTTCATAGTTCTGAAGAGCCTCCTCGTGGCGTTCCATCGAACGGATCGCCATCGAACGGTTATACTGTGCATCTCCATCCGTCGGATCTTCTTCGCATGCCTTATCAAACATTTCGAGCGATTTTTCAAACTGCTTCATGTAAAGGTAAGCGATTCCTTCATTCACATGAAGAGCAGCAACATCTTTGCATCCTTCTCCGATTCCCTGCTCACAGAGGATCAGGGCCGCCTGTGCTTTTCCTTCTTTCAGCAGCGCACCGCTTCTTGCAACATAATCGATCATATTCTTCTCCTTCCAATTATATGTTTGCTGATTGGTTATATACTATACTCTTATTTTTTCAGCTCCGGTGCCGGAAGCGGATCGATCCATCCGCAGATCTCTTTTCTTCTTTCCGCAACCAGCTCTTTATTCTGCCGCAGCGCATCATACGGCGCGCGCTGTTTCTGATGTACGATCTCCTCATCCGGATTATCGTTCAGTCTGCAGTTTTCCGCTCCGCCGTCCCACTTCATATACGGTGTACCATCTTCTTTAAATGCAACATCTCCCTTAATATTGCAGATCGGGCAGCGGAACCGTTTTCCTTCCAGCTGGATCACATCTCCGTGGCAGACCGGACAGAGCTCCGGATTGTCTTCAATGCCCCGGTACAGTTCCTCTTCCGGATGGGCGATGGCATCTGCCATGCGCGCTCCCAGTTTCGAAGCCCTTGCGATGCTGTCATCTTTCAGGGCCATGTAACCGATCGGTGCGCAGAACTGAACGACCATCTGATCCACAAGGTTCATCTGGCTTCCGCAAAGTTCAACCGCCGTAAAATTCAGCATCGGTTTGATCAGGTTTGTCATATCACTTCCGCCGACAGCGATCGTCGCGCAGTAGGTGTGCTGCTGCCCCGCGATCTCATGATGCTTTGCAAAATTCTTTGCATGGATCCGGTTCAGCAGAACCAGAAGGCTTCCCGGCACGGTCAGATTGTAAATCGGTGTGGCGAGGATAATGCCGTCTGCTTCCTTGATCCTGTCCACTATATAGGACAGATGATCACTGTCTTCTTTATAGCAGCAATAATATCCGCTTTCCGGAAACTTGCCGTTCGGCCAGTTATCCGGATTGGAGCACAATTCGCATCCGGTACATTGCTGAATATAGTGGTCCTGAAGTCTGAGATATTCTACCTCCGCCCCTTTTCCATTTGCTTCTTTCAGAGCGCTTTTCAGAAGCATCTCTGAGTTTCCGTTTTTTCTGCCGCAGCTGATTCCTAATATCTTCATTTTCTTTTCCTCTATTCTTTTTCTTTTATTTCAGGAGACGCTTATCCTTCTTTCACTCTCAGGATGTACATACCGTCACCGTTCGTTGTGATATAAATATAGCCTCTGTCATCAACGACGACATCCTCTGTAACTGCCATGACCGGTCCCGGAAGGAACGGATGTTTTTCATGTGCCGGATTCGGCGGGATGAAGTAAGCGATCTCCTTCACGTAGTAAGGATCGGAAACGTCATAAACCCGAAGCCCTGCGCCGAAATAGCAGCAATAGACTCTGTCTGCGCGTTTTTCGATTCCCGATTTTCCCGGCATCGGCTCATGAATATTGTGCGGGCCGAACGGTCCCTGTACGCCGAGGTATGCTTCATTGAAGTTTTTAAACGGGAAGTTCTCCGGCACTTCCGGATACGGAAACTCCGCGACCAGCGTCGGCCGGGAAGGATCCCTTACATCGATCATATGAAGGTTGTTCATCGGTTGCGCGACGAAGTTCTTTTTCAGTTCTTCCGGATCGAAGGTGTGGAAGCGCTCTCCCTCATTGGTTGCAACGACAAACGGCTGTCCCGGCAATTTCATGACAGTATGCGTCCGCGCTCCCGCAAGACCGCCGGAAAAGGCCGGCATCAGAGGAAGCCTTCCAAGACATCTCGGTCTCGTCGGATCGGAAACATCCAGCGTCACAACTCCGGCGCCGGAATATCCGCAATATGCGATGCCATCCACAACAAACGGAGGTCCATGCAGCCAGCCTTTGTCCATAAAGGAAGGGACATGTGCTACACCCGGGTCAAAGGTTCTTCCCGGATACCCATCCGCATACTGTTCCGGGAGCCACCACCTTCCGGCTTCCTTCGGGTTCTTCGGATCTTCCAGATCAATGATCCTGAGGATCAGTCCCTCAAAGCCTCTTGCATCACTCGAAAGATAGGCATATCTTCCGCCATCGTACATAAAACGGTGGACACCCATGGCAAACGGCACACCATTATCCCAGTAGCTCAGGAATTCCGGATTTGCCGGATCCTCTTTGATGCTGTAAATACTGATGCCGTTTCTTGCTTTATGCTTTTCCGGATCGATCGGCGGCCGTTTCATAAACGCCGGACCGGATCCGCTGCAGTGCGCAACGATCAGAAGATCATTTGCAACCTGAATCTTCGGATTATCTGTCGTCGGATACGTCTCTTCATCGACCGGAGCAAAATGCCGCAGCAACTGCGGATCGGAGGGATCGGAGACGTCCCAGATCCCGATCTCATTGCGCATCGTTGCGTAGAGATAATATTTCTCATCGCCGACCTTATAGATCTGTGGCTGCCCGCCGCCCGGAAGGCCCCGGTCCGGATCAAATGCCACGACTTCCATATTTTTAATGTATCCCTGATTGGTTTCGCTTCTTGCGTAAAAAGGAAGTGTCATGTCAGCTCCTTTCCTTTCAAAGTATTCTTTTTCACAGTAGCAATTGTATCGGATTCAGCAGATGAAAGCTTT
>CAZOHB010000031.1:0-19809 GCA_964579345.1 uncultured Parasporobacterium sp. | reverse complement strand
TTGAAAACAAGCTTCAATGGGGCGTCATGGAAGCGGATATCGACTCGTCCGTAGATGCGGAAACGATGCTGGCAGCAGGTGTTCCCTCTGTCCAGCTCCATACCGGCGGAATGTGTCATCTTGACGCAGACATGACAAGACAGGGAATCCGCTCGATGGACTGGGAAAACCTGGACCTGATCGTTCTGGAAAATGTCGGCAATCTGGTCTGCCCGGCGGAATTTGACACCGGGGCGGCATTTAATATTACGATCCTTTCCGTACCGGAGGGAGACGATAAACCGGCAAAATATCCGTTGATCTATGAAGTGTCGGATATCCTGATCGTTAACAAGACCGATGCCATGCCTGTTTTCGATTTTGATCCGGAAAAGTTTGAAAAAAGAGTACGGGCATGCAACCCGGAGATGAAGATCTTTTATATCTCTGCAATGACCGGAGACGGCGTTAGTGAACTCGCAGAATATTTGATCGGCAGGGTAAAGGAGTGGAATGAAGCATGAGCAATGTACGGGTGATCGAACTTCACGAAAATCTTTTTTCTTCCAATGATCGTGCTGCGGAAGAAGTGCGTCAGAGAATGACGGAAAACAAAACACTTTTCGTCAATGTCATGTCGTCGCCAGGATCTGGAAAAACAACGCTTCTTACAGCTCTCATTAATCGTCTGAAAGACCGGATCCGTATTGCGGAAATGGATGTGGATGTGAAATCTACCCTGGATGCGCAGAGAGTTGCGGATGCTACCGGCGTGCCCTGTCTTCAGATCCATAATGGCGGCCTTTGCCATATTGATGCGGAAATGACGCTTCAGGCAATAAAGGAATTTGACCCCAAAGACATCGATCTTCTGATCCTTGAAAATATTGGAAATCTGGTCTGCCCGGCAGAGTTTGACACGGGTGCGCATAAAAACATCATGCTGTTATCGGTCCCGGAAGGGGACGACAAGCCGCTGAAATATCCACTGATGTTTTCGGTCAGCGATATTGTTCTTATCACGAAAACAGATACGCTTCCGTATTTCAATTTTGATCCGGAGCTGGCAGAAAAACGGATTCATTCTCTGAATCCAAATGCCGTGATCCTTCGGGTCAGTGCAAAAACAGGAGAGGGGCTTCAGGAACTGGAGGATCTTCTATTATTTTATAAATCGGCTATCTGCTCTTAAGCCGCCGCTTTTCTTTTCCTTCTTTCACACACTCGATCACGATCTTGGTTAGTGCAAAGAGCGCAATAACGTTCGGGAGCACCATAAGATTGTTAAACATATCGGTCAGTTCCCAGACCAGGTCATTGCTGGCAATCGTTCCAATAAAAATGAATACGATTGCGATGATGGAATAGATGAGCGTACTTGTTTTCGGATTCTTTTTCCCAAACAGATAGTTTGCATTGATCTTGCCAAACAGATTCCAGCTGAGAATGGTTGAAAAAGCAAAGAAGAACATGCAGATCGCAACGAAGATCGCGCCGAATTCTTCTCCGAAGACCGTTCCGAAAGCGGTCTGGGCAAGGTTTGTCTTGCCGATTCCTTCCGGGATCACTCCGCTGGAAAGCATTCCGTTTCCTGCATAAAGGGTACTGATGATAACCAGTGCATTTAATGTCAGAACGACAAAGGTATCAACAAAAACACCGGTCATAGCGACAACGCCCTGCTCGTGCGCATAATCCACATTTGCCTGCGCATGTGCGTGCGGGGTGGAACCCATACCGGCCTCATTTGAGAAAAGACCTCGCTTTGCTCCCTGGCTGATCGCGGCCTTGATCGCAGCTCCAAAAGTACCGCCGATAATGGCCTGCGGCTGGAACGCGTATTTAAATATCAACGCAAAGGTTTCCGGAATATATTTGATGCGGACAACAATGATCACAAGTGCTCCAAGTATAAACAGACCTGCCATGATCGGAACAATCTTTTCTGTAACGGCAGCAAGTCGCTGAACTCCGCCGAGGAAGATCACGGCGCAAATGATGATCAGGACGATTCCAAGAATCCAGGAAGGAATTCCGAACGCAGTGCTCATCGTGGAACCAATGGAGTTTGACTGTACCATGCAGCCCATAAAGCCCAGGGCAAGAACAATGGCAACAGCAAAAAATCCTGCGAGGAATTTTCCAAAACCGCCCGTGAAAGCCTTCCGGATATAATAAACAGGACCGCCTTTGACATTGCCGTGCTCGTCTATGGATCTTGTCTTTTGCGCAAGTGTTGCCTCTGCATAGATCGTTGCCATTCCGAAGAAAGCGATGATCCACATCCAGAAGATCGCGCCGGGACCGCCGGTCAGGATCGCACCGGATGCACCGACAATATTTCCTGTTCCTACCTGCGCAGCGATTGCAGTTGCAAGGGCCTGAAAGGACGTCATGCCGGCATGCTGTTTGCCTCCTTTTAATGACAGGCCGCCAAAGGTCTTTCGCATTCCTTCGCCGAAACATCTGACCTGAACGAAGCGGGTCCGGATCGAATACCAGATTCCTACTCCAAGCAGAAGAATGATCAGAACATAACTGGACAGGTATTCGTTAATACCGGTAACAATGGGGTACAATACACTTTCAAGTCCTGACAACATTATGAAACCTCCTAAAGCAATGTCGTTTGTAAACTGAAGTATGTAAAATGACTTCAGACAGTTTATTTTTTCGCAAAAAAAGAAGCTGCTTAAGATTTAAGCAACTCCAAAGAAAAAAGATTGTCCAATTGGCTCTATCCTTTTGCCTGAGAGATTCAGCTGCATGCAGCTTTGCACCTTCGGCACCCGATTGAACGGGATTCTCCAGAGTCCCCTCCATGAACAGTTTCTTCGCAGATTCTGATCACTTCATCGGGTCTTTATTTATTTGCTGCATCATCCTATCATTGCACTGATACTGTGTCAAGGATTATTCATAAATAACAATTATCACGATGAGTCATGGTATAATGCGTGGCAAAGGGTATAAAGAAATCGGGTTTGGGATTTATGGCATATAGTGAACTGATTAAAAAAATTGAAAAAATACGGATGTATCTCCGTTCGTTCTATGTATACGGATTCCGGCACCGCGATGATTTCACTCAAAAGAGTGCCCGCAGTTATGACAATGAGCGGCGCAGAGTGGACAGCTGGCTGGGAGAGTATATGTCATTCGGGCAGGACAGAAACGGCAGAAGAGTATTTCTGTCTGTAAACAGCCGCGAGATCACAGAAAACCCGCTATACAGTGCCTTCCGGGCAAAGAGCTTTACGGACAGGGATATCACTTTGCATTTTCACATCATGGATATCCTGCGCTGTTCGGATGCAATGAATCTGAATGACATTCTCGATGAGCTGTCGGGCAGGCTGGCGGAGTTTGCATCACCGGATATGCCGGATGAATCTACCGTAAGAAGGAAACTGAAGGAATATGAGGAACTTGGTCTGATCAGCTCCGAAAAGAAAGGACATGAGAAGATTTACCGTCTGAATATCGATGAGCCGGACCTTAACAGCTGGGACGCAGCGGCAGCATTTTATTCGGAAAGTGCTGTGCTCGGTGTTCTCGGTTCTTTTGTTATGGAACGGATTCCCGCAAGGTTCCGAAAGTTCCGTTTCAAGCATCATTATATACTCAACGCGCTTGACAGCGAGATCATAAGCAGCATACTCGCAGCAATCTCTGAAAAGAGGCTGATCACATTCGGCTCCGAGAAAAACAGAAGGACAGCGCTGCCGCTGAAACTTTATGTAGGCACACAGACAGGCAGACAGTATGTTCTGGTATGGAATCCTGCAAATGAAAGATTTTCTTTTTACCGAACGGACCTGATCGATTTTGTGAAAGCGGGGGATAGAATCGACGATCCGGCCGGCATGGATGAAAGACTCAGGGAATTCTGCTCGCATATATGGGGCGTGAACATCAATAATGCTTCAAAGCTGGATCATATCGAGATGACTGTGTATGCAGGTGAGGATGAACCGTTTATTGTACAAAGACTGAAGCGTGAAAAGCGCTGCGGAACGGTGACGCAGATCGACGAAACACACTGGCGTTTTTCTGCAGATGTATACTATGCGCTTGAGATGCTGCCGTGGCTGAGGACGTTTACCGGAAGGATCACGGACCTTAAGTGTTCTGATTCGCATGTGGAAGAACGCTTCTGGAATGATTTCCTTGAACTGGACAGGATTTATGGAGGTGAAGACGATGCTGTTTCATGAGATATATGGCAGTTATTATTCGACTGTTGCCGCGATCCTGAAAGATGCAGTGCGAGGAACACTGACGGAAAAGAAAATGTATGAACATATCCGTGCGCATGCGTTCGGAGAGAGCCAGATGGTGATCCCTGACGGAATGAAAGGGGAGAAGTGGAGGCTGATACACAAAGATCTGACCACGCCGATCATGGAAGAGCCGGAGATGCCTCTGACATTCATGGAAAAAAGATGGATGAAGGCCATGCTGCTTGATCCGCGGATCAAACTGTTTGATCCGGATGTGAGCGGACTGGAAAATGTGGAGCCGCTTTTTACGCCGGACATGCTGGTTTACTATGACCGGTACAATGATGGGGATGATTATTCGGATCCCGATTATATCCGCAATTTCAAGATGATCGTTCAGGCTCTGAAAGACGGCAAGGATCTTAACCTGACCTGTCCGGCAAAGAATGGCTCGAAACGAAAGGTCAGTGTTACACCTCATTATCTTGAATACTCCGAGAAAGATGACCGGTTCCGGCTGATCGCAGGAGGAAGGAAACGCAGGCTGACCTTCAACCTGTCGCGGATCATCAGCTGCGAAGCGGTCGGTCATACAGGCGATCCGATCCCATTGAGGAAACCGGAAACGGCATCCGTTACATTTGAACTGGAAGACCGCAGAAATGCTTTGGAACGGGTACTTCTTCATTTCTCACATCTTGAGAAGGAAACTGTCCAGCTTGAAGAAGACAGATACCTTGTTACTCTCCGATATGACAAGCAGGATGAAACGGAGATGGTGATCCGCATACTCTCCTTCGGACCAATGATCAAAGTGACAGAGCCGGACAGCTTTATCGGCCTGATCCGGGAGCGCATTGGGAAACAGAAAGAATTCGCATCTTTTTTGCCGTGAAGAACAGTGGCGCGTTTGTTAAAGTCTAATCATCAAACATTCACGAGGAGGACATATTCAATGGATATTATTGCACGCTATGTTCACGGCTCAGAAGACAGCACGGATCTTGATGTGATCTATATCATTGATCAGATTCCTGAAATGACCGAGTGGCCGCTGTTTTGTAATGCGGACCCGAATGAGAACCGAAACATTGCTACAATTGAAAACGGGGTCGTTGCATGGAGCTTCAAGGGGTTTAAAGATGAAGTAAACAATGCGCTTCTTGCTACATATCCCCTTCATCCGCAGGAGTATGGTCTTCTTGTACAGCGCTCAGTTCCAAGGGATATTCCGCTCAAACTGTTGTCAGTGCATAGAAAAGCAGTAATGGAGCTCAGACATACAACACTTCGACGCGCTGCACGCTCAGCGCTGAAAAACGGATTTGATGCAAGAGAGGAAATCCTTCGGACGACGGACTTCCGATGTCTGGAATGGACCGTCACAGAGCAGGAACAGATTGAGCGGAGAAAGACTCTTGCTTTTCAGTTCGGTCAGGCAATCGCATTATATGAAGGGGCTGAGCTTTTTACAAAGAATGAAATCGCAGAGTATCTGCCATCTCTCAGACCATATTTATACAGAGAGAACTGTCCGGCGGACGGAATAGAGGAAATAAAAAACAGATTTTTAGAGATTGTTGCTGCGCAGGGCTTCAGGGACCGCGGAAACAGGATTGTCATGATACCGGGGACTCCGGAGAGATTTGTCACTCTTAAAGGAAGGGAACATGATGTTACATATGAATGAAGGCACGGAACTGGTTATGCTTGTCGGAATCCCCGGCTGCGGAAAAAGTTCTGTTTCAGGAAAATATGAGGAGAGTGGGTATCAGGTCCATTCCTCTGACCGGATCCGCGAGGAGCTTTACGGCAGCGAGGAGATCCAGGGCAACTCTTCGGAAGTGTTTCAATTGCTGGATCAACGGGTCAGGAAGGATCTCAGAAACGGAAGTTCGTGTGTGGTCGATGCAACGAACCTGTCCCGCAAGCGACGGACAGCGATGCTTCGTTCTCTGGAAAAGCATGCAGAACAGAAAACCTGTGTTGTTGTTCTTGCAGCCCCGTCCGTTTGTATGGAGCGCAACGAAACCAGAGAAAGAACCGTTCCGGCGGAAGTGATCTATAAGATGCTGTGCTCTTTTGAAACACCTTATTATTACGAGGGCTGGGATGCCATTGAACTGGTATTTAGCGGAGAGCCGTATGCGTTCCCGCGGGAACAGGCGGCCGGGTTCTCACAGGATAATCCGCACCACACCCTTACACTGGGACAGCATATGGATTCGGCTCGTGATTATTGTATCGAACATGGCTTTTCCGAAGCAGTATGCGAAGCAGCCTGGTACCATGATATCGGAAAGTTATATACAAAGCGTTTCATGAACTCCAGAGGAGAGCCTGCGGAAACGGCGCACTTCTATGGACATGAAAATTACAGCGCGTATCTGTATTTGTGTGAGAAGGCCGGTGGAATGTCGGATCCAGAGTCTTCTGACAATATCCTGTACATTGCAAACCTGATCAACTGGCACATGCGGCCGCTGAACAGCTGGGAGCGTTCACCGGCGCGGGAAGAGAAAGACAGGAAGCTTGTGGGAGAGGAAATGTACAAAGACATCGTGCGGCTGAATCAGGCAGACAGAAATGCTCACTGAAGAAAATTGGAGAAATGAAAGATGAATGAGAATTCGGTACTTTGCAGATATATTTCAGAACACCGCGACTGGGAAGAATCGCTTCATGAAACCTATGGTCTCAAGATCAAGAAAAAGGGACCATATGCAATCTTCAATTACAATTTTGATTCTAACTTCAGCGATCCTGTCGTACAGGAGGCGCGCGGGATCATATTGGATACAGAAAAGCTCGAGGTCGTATGCTGGCCCTTCAGAAAGTTCGGTAATTATCATGAAAGCTATGCGGATAAAATCGACTGGAACACCGCCTGCGTACAGGAGAAGGTGGACGGATCGATCATCAAGCTGTGGTTTTCAGAAAGAGAAGGACGCTGGATCTTTTCCACAAACAGCATGATCGATGCAGCCGATGCGTCGATCGATGACTCCCGGGAGGACCTGATTTTTCTGGACGCCATCCGAGGTGCAGATAATTACAGCGACATCCATACCGAAGAACTTGACACGGACAAGACCTATATTTTTGAGCTTGTCGGACCGAAGACGCAGGTCGTTGTGCACTATGACAGACCGCTCCTGTATCATACCGGAACAAGGAATCGCATCACCGGTCAGGAGACGGATGAGGACATTGGAATCATCCGGCCTGCGCGCTATCCGCTGCAGAGCCTGGAAGAATGCGTGGAGGCGGCTAAGAAACTCAACAGCGGCACAGAAGGGGTGGAATACGAAGGCTTTGTTGTTGTGGATGCCGGATGGCACCGCGTCAAGATCAAAAGCCCTGACTATCTCGTGAAACACAAGATCGCGCAAACCTATCTTAATGCGGAAAACTGTTTTGATCTGATCCTTAACAGCGGATTTACCGTTCAGGAACTGTGCGGGATCCGTCCGAATGACGCAGCAGTCCTTAAATATTACGACTGGCAGATCGAGGAAGTGCGCTGCCTCGCTGACCGGATCGCAGAGATGGCAAGAGCTTTGTATGAGGAGTATTCTTATGACAGAGGAGCAGTGGCTAAGGATATCCTGGGCCATCCGCTTTCAAATGTCGGATTTCTGGCGCTCGAATCGAAGACGCGGGGAAGAGAGCTGATAGGGGGCAAACTTATGACTTACCTTAAGAGACTCGTTAAGCCATACAGTCCGATCATGTAACAGCTGAATCTGAAGCCGGGGTTTCCCCGGCTTCTTTTTTTTAGAAAAAATACGGAGACAGTAAGAGTTCGCAACTTTTTTGCCGTGAATAAAGAAAGGGGTTCTGTTACATTATCGTTGTCAACAGAAAAGCGCTCACAGCAACTAGTATAGCAGCACCTTTAATATTCCGTAATTGCTCATCGGAAAGCGCTTTGGAAGACACGGATCCGGCCGAAAGGCCAAAGGCACATACAGCAAGACATTAGACGATCTTAAGTACTTGCAGGTTCGATTCCTGCTCGAAGGCGTGGCGCCGGTGCCTTGTATCCGGTCCGGGAAAGTCCGAGACTTCCCGGATCGGGGACCGGAAAATAATCATAAGAAAGGAGAAGAGAACAAAATGCTTAAATTTTTGAATTTTCTTAAAAAAGAAGCGAATACGACTTACACAGAGAACGGAGCTGTGACTCTGCGGAGCACTTCTTCCGAATGTCTGGATCTGTTCGCAGCAATCGGTGCACTTCGCAGTGCAGAAGAGAATGACATCCGCGACCGCTTCATGCGCGCATACGCAGAAGATGCGGATCTGGCAATGAAGATTCTCTTCTACGCCCGTGATGTCCGCGGCGGCCTTGGAGAACGCCGGGTATTCCGCACTCTGATTGAGTGGCTTGCAGAAAATGAAAAGGCTTCGCTGGTGCGTAACCTTCCGTATATAGCAGAGTATGGCCGTTGGGATGATCTTCTGATCCTGCTGGATACTCCGGCAGAGCAGGAGGCGGTATCTGTACTGCGGGAACAGTTTGAGGCAGACATGAAGGCACTGGAGAACGGCGAAACGGTCTCACTGCTCGGCAAGTGGCTTCCGTCCGTGAATGCGTCAAACGAGGAAACTGTGCGTCAGGCGAAGAGACTGGCAAAGGCTTTCCATATGAAGGAAGCGGACTACCGCAAAGCGGTTTCCGCTCTGCGCAGAGAAATCCGCATCATTGAAAATAACCTCCGCGAGGCGGATTACAGCTTCGATTATTCGAAACTGCCTTCGCAGGCCATGTTCCGCTACCGCAAGGCGTTCATGCGAAATGACAATGAGCGGTACCGGGCTTTCCTGGGAAAAGTTTCCTCCGGTGAAGAGGTTCTCCATACAGGCACATTGATGCCATATGAGATCGTAACAAAAGCATATCATGCAGATGAACAGGAGCGAAGCGTTCTGGATGTCACATGGAAGGCGCTGGAAGATTTCACAAACGATGAGAATGCGCTTGTAGTTGTTGATGGTTCGGGCTCGATGTACTGGGGCGGCAGCCCTCTGCCGGCAGCCGTGGCTCAGTCTCTGGCGATTTATTTCGCAGAGAGAAACCGTGGTGCATTTCACGGCCACTTCATCACATTCTCCATGACTCCGCAGCTTGTTGAGATCAAGGGACGCGATATCGTGGAAAAGGCACGGTACTGCCGTTCGTTCGACGAGTGCGCGAATACGGACCTGAAGGCGGTCTTCGAACTGGTTCTTCAGGCCGCGCTGAGAAACCGCGTGAGCCAGGAAGAACTTCCGGGCACACTGTATATCGTTTCTGACATGGAGTTTGACAGCTGTGCAAAAAACGCAGATATCACCAATTTTGAGTATGCGAAGAAGCTGTACCAGAAGTATGGCTATCGGCTGCCAAGGGTCGTGTTCTGGAATGTCCAGGCAAGAAACAGACAGCACCCGGTAAGAAGCAATGAGCAGGGCGTTGCACTGGTATCAGGCTGCACAGCACGTATTTTCTCACAGGTCATGAGCGGTGAAATGGATCCGTATAGAAATATGATGAGCGTGCTCGAAGGCGAAAGATATGAGAAGATCCGGGCAGCATAGAAATACGGAGAAACGGATTGGAGCAAAGCTTACTGAAATGAGCCTATTCAGTAAGCTTTGATTGTGTTATGATTCATATAGTAGATGAGGAGGAGAGACTCTGACTGCGATGTTGTATGAACCTGAAAAACAATCAAACCGAATCAAAAAATACGCGATACTGATCGGTATCCTGTATCTTGCTATGCAGCATGCGTTTTATCTTGCGGGGCATCACCTTGCTTCCTGGATCGGCATCACACCGGTTCTGCCGAAGGTCCCTTTGGATGATCTGATACCAATCGTGTCGATCTTTATCATTCCCTATATCTGGTCATATGCCTATTGGGCGATGGGACCGATGATCGTTTCCAAGTGTGAAAAAGAGCATTTTAAAGACTTCCTGGCTGCGCTTCTTTTATCCTGCGTGGCGGGCATGCTTGTCCTCGCATTTTTCCCGACTTATATGGACAGAGTTGCCGAAGGACTTTTTGTTGTTCCCGCAAATCCTACCATTTTTGATAAAGTGCGCATGTTCTGGTATTCACTGGACGGTTCCCGGATGGCATATAACCTTCTGCCGAGCTTCCATTGCATGGACAGCACACTTTGCTATCTGGGTGTTGCAGGGCGTAAAGAGATCCCTTTGTGGATCCGGATCTATTCTCTTGTGATCACGATCCTGATCTATGCTTCTACGGTGTTCGTAAAACAGCACTATGTCCTGGATATCGTGAGCGGCGTCTTACTCGCAGTCATTGCTTATGCTGTCTGCAAGAAGTTTCACTGGGGAAGGATGTTCGCACCGGTCGAACGCCTGGTAAATAAATGGAAGAAACAGGCGGCACGGTGACTACGAAGAAATAAGCGGAAATTACACATAGCCTTGCATTTGCTGTCAGGCGTGTGTATGATGAAACAGATATAAAAGAAAGGAGGGGCTATCTTATGGAACAAAAGAATATACCAACCCCCGGTAACGTATTAACATTTGGAATCATCGGTCTTGCAACCTGCGAATTGGGAATCGTCGGCCTGATCTTTTCTATCATTGCGCTTTCCAAAGCAGGAAAGTTCAGACAGAGCACTACGGAAAGATCCGGTCAGGTTAATACCGGACGGGGTCTTGCTATTGCAGGACTGATCATCAGCATTATCATGATCATTGTCTATATTGTTTTGATTGCAGTAGGAGTAGGAGCGAATCAATAATCGCTTTATTGGTACGAAAAAACATTAAACCGGGCGGGAAACCGCCCGGTTTTTGTGCGAAGTGAGCCCAGCGAGACCGGATTTATCCGGGCTCATTGGGCGAGAACGGACATCGAGCACGAAGGAACGAAGTGCTCGAGAGCGAAGTGAGTAGCTTTCTTAAAACGTGGTATCCTCGCTTCCTCCGGTCGGCTTGAATGAGTATTCAGGATTCATGGAAATCGAGAAATGAAAGATCGGCCGCTCAAGGCTTATGATGGACAGGGGAAGATGTTTCATCCCTGCCGGCATGAAGATGACGGAACTTTTCGTCAGCCGGTGGAGTTCTCCGTTGATCCCGACTTCGATCACGCCGCCGAGATCGTACGGGTCATCCGGATTGGAACCGATGAAACCGATCAGTTCATCATAATCATGACTGTGTTCATCATGTTTGTACAGCGGACGCATATCCGGTGCGGAGTGGTACCATGTCATATTCATCTGGAATGCACCCGGGACAACGTTACCGTCGATCCAAAGAAGCCGTTTTCCCCACTGTTTGTAGATTTCCGCAAAGCCGGGGCTGAACGGCGGTGCCTGAAGTGTCTGCACAACATATTTCCCAAATTCTCCCTCATCATTCATTACATAGTTTTTCTCTTCCATAATGAACCTTTCCTTTCTCTATTTTGAACTGTTTCAGATTTGGAAAACAAATTACGTCATAATATGAGTATAGGGTGAAACAGGGAGCTCGGCAAGAGAAGGGCTCCTGCCGGGTTAGAGAAATATCGGATGAGCTCATTCATATTCCTTTGAATCTGCTTGTAATCCGCCAAAGCCAACGTATAATTCAGTGGTGGGTATCCATCACTTACGAAGACTAAAACAAGGAGAATGTCTGCTTCAGAATGAATGGAACAGGCGTGAAACAATGGCTGAATTTGAAAGAACGAATCAAAAACCGGATAAAATACAGGTGCGGGGTGCAAAAGTCCACAACCTGAAGAACATCAATGTGGATATTCCGCTGAACAGGATCGTTGGCGTCGCGGGCGTTTCCGGCTCCGGAAAATCTTCGCTTGCACTTGGCGTTTTATATGCGGAAGGTTCCAGAAGATATCTGGAGTCCTTATCCACTTACACGAGAAGACGTATGACACAGGCAGCGAAAGCGGATGTGGACGAGGTTCTTTATGTCCCGGCTTCGCTTGCGCTCCATCAAAGACCAGGCGCCGGCGGGATCCGCTCTACATTTGGTACAGGAACGGAGCTGCTGAACAGTCTCCGGCTGATGTATTCCAGACTGGCGAACCACAGATGCCCGAACGGTCATTATTGCGAGCCGACCCTTGCAGTTGCAGCGGGGCAGGATATCGAATGCCCGGAATGCGGTGTGCATTTTTACGCGCCGTCAGCGGAAGAGATGGCCTTCAACAGTCAGGGCGCCTGCAAATGCTGCGGTGGAACGGGAATGGTACGGACCGTCGACCTTGCAACGCTGGTCCCGGATGAAAATCTGACGATCGATGACGGCGCTGTTGCACCGTGGAATTCCCTGATGTGGTCGCTGATGACGGATGTCTGCAGGGCGATGGGCGTACGGACCGATGTGCCGTTCAAAGAACTGACGGAAGAAGAAAAAGAAATCGTTTACAACGGGCCGAAGGTAAAAAAGCACATTTTTTACAGAGCGAAAAATACAGAAAGCGTCAGCGCGGGGGAAATGGATTTCACCTATTACAGTGCGACGGAGACTGTGCGGAACGCACTGAGCAAAGTCAAAGATGAAAAAGGCATGAAGCGCGTGGAGAAGTTCCTGAAAGAGGATATCTGCCCGGAGTGCGGAGGCAGCAGACTGTCCGAGGCGGCAAGGGCTCCGAAGCTTCGGGGAATCTCGCTGGATGAAGCCTGCAGGATGACGCTGGCAGAACTCTCTGAATGGGTCGGCGGCGTACCTGCTTCGCTTCCGGAAAAGATGCGCCCGATGGCGAAGAGCATCTGCGAATCTTTTGACACTGCGTCAAAAAGACTGATGGACCTTGGTCTTTCCTATCTGTCCCTGGACCGTGCTTCCTCCACACTTTCCACTGGAGAGCGTCAGAGAATGCAGCTCGCGCGTGCCGTCAGGAATCGGACGACGGGCGTTTTGTATGTACTGGATGAGCCGTCAATCGGCCTGCATCCTTCAAATATTATAGGCTTGAACGGGGTCATGCATGATCTGGTTGCCGACGGTAATTCCGTACTGCTTGTCGATCATGATATGCAGATCTTAAAAGAGGCTGACTGGCTGATCGAGCTGGGACCGGAGGCGGGAGCAGGCGGCGGCGAAGTCATCGCCGAGGGGACGATCCCGGAAGTCTGCAAAAATAAAGCCTCTAAAGTAGGCCCATTCTTATCGGGTGAAGCGGAGACGATCATCCGGGAGCAAACCCCGGAAATGGAACTGTTTCAGGAGGGAGAGATCCTGCTTGAGACCGGAAAGATCCATACGGTAAAACCGCTGCAGGTGCGGATCCCGAAAGGAAGACTGACCGTTGTGACCGGTGTTTCCGGATCGGGAAAGACAACGATGGTCCTGGAAAGCCTGGTCCCGGCGCTTGAAGCGCTGACGGCTGAGAAAAAGATGCCGGAGCATGTGAAAGACATTCAGGCCGAGGGAATCCGCCATATCAAACTGATCGACGCGACACCGATCGGGATCAATGTCCGCTCGACGGTCGCAACCTATGCGAACGTGCATGATGAACTTCGCAAGATCTATGCGCGCAATACTGCCGCAAAAGAAAAAGGATATAAGGCCGGAGCCTTTTCCTATAACACGGGCGCCTTACGATGTCCGGTATGTGATGGAACGGGAAGCATCAGCCTCGATGTCCAGTTCCTCCCGGATGTGGACATTCCGTGCCCGGAGTGCAGAGGATCCCGCTATGCAAAAGCGGCCTATTCCATCAGACACGCGAACAAGTCCGGTGAGGAAAAATCGCTTCCGGAGTTAATGGATATGGATGTCAGCAAGGCAATGGATTTTTGCAAGGATATGAAAAATGTCTATCCGAAGCTGGAAGTTCTGAACAGCCTGGGGCTTGGCTATCTGACTTTGGGAGAAGAAACGCCGAGCCTTTCCGGCGGGGAAGCACAGCGCTTAAAGCTGGCGAGCGAAATGGGAAAACTGCAGAGCGATTCCGTCTTTGTCTTTGATGAGCCGACGATCGGCCTGCATCCTCTGGATGTGCAGACGCTGCTGCATGTCTTCCAGACCCTGATCGATAATGGCGCGACTGTCGTCGTGATCGAACATGACCTCGATGTGATCCGGAACGCGGACTATATTATTGATATGGGACCGGGCGGCGGAGATGCCGGCGGAAGGATCGTTGCGGCAGGAAGTCCGGAGACGGTTGCAAAATGCAAAGACAGCGCGACCGGAAAATTTATATAAATATCGCATAGAGCATATCGCATAAAAATCCCCTCTTTCCTGACGGTTCAGGAAGAGGGGAATTATCATATCGGCAGATGCTTTTTTCTTCAGGCGCCTTCATAGGCGCGGATCTTCAGTTCCACACCGAGTGCTTCACAAATCTTACGGCTTCTTTCCTGCTCCTCCGGGCTGGTCACCGTATCGACGATCGTCATGCGGACATTTGGGACATATTGTTTGCAGTCCTTTGTAAACGCCAGCATGGCATCAAAGGATTTTTCTCCGAATTTCGGACGGACCAGTTTTTGATACTCCTCCGGAGAAGTTGCATTCAGGCTGACCGATACCGCATCGATCAGGCCTTTGAGTTTCGGGGCTGTCCGCTCGCCGTGGATCAGATCCGAAAGACCATTCGTATTGATCCGGATCGGAATGTCGCTTTTTTTATGGATATGTGCGGCAACTTCCAAAAGGGTATCAAGCCGTTCTGTAGGCTCTCCATATCCGCAGAAAACTACTTCACGAAAGTCTACCAGATTCCTTTCTTCAATTGCCGCACAGATCTCCTGAAATGATGGCTCGTGGTCTAACCACAAAGGGTCTGAGCCGTATACACTGTCCCCGTTGTTGCGTATGCAGAAGGTGCAGCTGCAGGGGCAGCGATTGGTAATGTTTAAATATAAGCCGTTGTTTACTGTGTAGGTGATCGTTTCCATGGTCATTCCTCTTGATGTATTTATTTTGTCAATTTTTTGGGTCTTGCGTACTTTTCAGTGGGGATGTCATCCACTGCGTTATATTAAATGCCCGTGCGTGTGGTCAGTTGCAGTTTCTCTTTTATTTTCATTTTGTCCAGAGCACTTCCAAGCAGTACAAATAGGATGGCGCTGAATACAGCCTGGCCCAGATTTCCGAGCGCTGCATATGCCGGCGTCAGATAGTTTGCATAAAGGATGACTTCGAAAAGATAATAGCCTCCGATCGAAACTCCGGCAGCAGGAAGCAGTGCCAAAAGGTTCCTTTTTGCAAGAATCTGCGGTTTCTTTCTGGTGAAGAAAAGCACGCAGAGAAGTTTAATTACCAAAGTCGCCGGCGCATAGATTGCAAATCCCGAAAGGCAGTCCGCAAGTACGGCACCGGAAACTGCCGCAAAAATGGCATATGGTGCAGGCAGGAGGCTTGCCCCAAGAAATAGGAAGGCATCGCCAACATGCACATAGCCATAAAAGAGGGGTATATGTACAAAGGCTGTGAACACAAAGATCAGCGAAGCAAAAATCCCGCTGAGGCTCAGCATTCTTATTGGAGAATATTTCATGCGTCATTTCCTCCTTTCCTCTTCGAGCAAACAGAGCACACGAAAAAGTTATTGCATATTATGTTGATAGGTTATAAACTGTTTCTGATAATATAAAAATATCCAAATCAAAAGTTTTTAATATAACCAGATGAATTATTCAATCAGCAAAGATTCCAAATATCCTGCTTATATCCAGCTGTACCAGCAGATCCGTACAGATATTGTTTCAGGCGTCTATGTTTTTGGAGATAAACTGCCTTCGAAGCGGCTGCTTGCGGATGAAAGCGCAGTCAGCGTCATCACCGTGGAACATGCGTATACGCTCCTGGCCGAAGAGGGGTACATCGAATCGCGTCAGCGAAGCGGTTATTATGTGATTTTTCGCATCGAAGAAGGGTTTGCAGGAACAGAAGAGAGCAAGCGGACTTTATTGACGGAGGATGAACCCGCAGGCCATTTCCTGCAGGAAGATGCGGCGGCAGCAGAGCAGATAAAATTCCCCTTTTCTGTTCTTGCTAAGGCTATGCGCGGAGCTTTAGGGGAGTACGGAGAAACGCTGCTTTCCGTAGCACCGAATGCAGGTACCCTGGTTCTGAGAACAGAACTCAGCCGTTATCTTGCCAGAAGCAGAGGAATCTCGGTCAGGCCGGAACAGATCATAATCGGCTCCGGCTCGGAATATCTGTACAATCTGATCATCGGTCTTCTCGGCAGGAATCGGGTTTATGGAATTGAGGAGCCCTCTTATCCGATCATTGAAAAAAACTATCAGGTTTCAGGGGTGCAGTATGAATTCCTTGCACTTGGAAAAGAGGGAATCAAAAGCACGGTTTTGCATCATACCCGGGCGGATGTTCTGCATCTGACGCCCTACCGAAGCTATCCCAGCGGTGTCACCGCATCGGCTTCGAAGCGGCATGAGTATCTGCGCTGGGCCGAACAAAAGGGCAGGTATCTGGTCGAAGATGATTATGAATCCGAATTTTCAGTCCTTCAAAAACCGGAGGATACACTGTTTTCCCGGTCAAAGCGGGACAATGTGATCTATCTAAACACATTTTCAAAAAGTATTTCCCCTTCGCTTCGTGTGGGATATATGCTGCTTCCGGAACAACTCCTTCCCGAATATCAGAAAAAGCTCGGGGTCTTTTCCTGCACGGTATCGACGGCAATCCAGTATGTACTTGCGGACCTTCTTCGCAACGGCGATTTTGAACGGCATATCAACCGGGTGCGGAGAGCAAAACGAAAAGAACTGCAAAAGAAAAAACAGCCCAAGCAGTAAAATCATGATGGAATGGATCATATTGTGATGGTGCATTGGTTATCTTTTTTCTATAATAAATGAATGCTTTGAAACTTACAGAATATCTGAAATATCTGGAAGCCGTTTCGGATATGGATCATTTCACAACTGAATGAGTGGGCTATGAAGGATGAGAAGACGGTGTTATTTTTTTGGGGCGGCGATTGCTCTTTTATTGGCTTGCCTGCTTCTGCTTCCCGGTCAGGTTTTTGCGAAGACACAGGACATCGAGATCAATAGCGGCGCTTCCAAAAGCGGCGGATTCGTTTCGATCACGAAAAAGTTCAAGACAAAAGAAGGAAAAGTCCGCGAGATCTATATGACGGGACTTAAGGGCGGAAAAAGTGGAAATGTAGAAGCCGTGATGGCGGCTCTTGAGGAGAACTATGACAAAATAGAAAGCGGGACACCGCTGCGTCTGATCGACGATGCGTTTTGCGATGCGGAAAAATACGCAAGCAGCGCCGATGCGATCATGGAACATGATTCGCTGCAATGCTGGGCGGCATCTGCAGCAAACATGCTCTGGATCAGCGGCTGGGCGAAGCATCTGACATCTTATCCGGAAGGCGTTTCGGAATTTACTTCCGAAGACCATTTATTTGAGTTATATAATGACCGCTTTACCGATAAAGGCGGAGAGATCGATTCCGCGCTGAACTGGTTTTTCATGGGCGAATATTTTGTCCCCGGTATCAAAGCGTCTGCCGGCCTTCTGGAAGAGTCGGCACTGGATGGATATCGGAAAGACTTTGTCAGCATGAATGCCCAGAATCGGTATGATATGATCGAGAATCCGCAGGCGATCGAAGCCCTTTTAAGGTGCGGTGCGGCAGAGGGTGAGATCGGTCCGGGAATCTCCGTCTTTCAGGGATCCACCGGTGAAATGCTGAATGATACCTATATGGAATCCGGCCATTCGATCACGATCGCTGGCGTTATCATTGATCCGGAAGCGGATTCGCTGGCAGAAAAGTTTAAATCGATCATTATCATCAACAGTGACAACGACTCGGTCCCGAGCGCAGAAGAAGCGGCGGAGGTCGAAGCTGCTTCCGATAAGATCTCAAAAATGAATGAGCTGCGGAAGAATCGTCCGAATTCTTACAACTTCTATCCGCTGGAGCTTCATACGGATGTGGAAGGAACCACCGGCTGGATCATTCCGGGCTATCCGGATAAATATTATAAGGACGAGGCTGCTTCCGGAGATGAGGAATATACGCATGATCATTCCGCTCTTTACAGCATTGATGAGCTTCCGTTCTATTCGGACGCCGTTCTGGAAAAATACAAAGAGACCGAGGGCTCGATGGATCACATGAAGGATATCGATGTCTCCCTCGAGACGATCTGTTTGGTTGATGATGCTTCCAAGGGAGTTACGGATCCGTATTATGGAGTGAATCTGAAGGACAGAAGAACCGACTTTGAGGTTGGCGAAAAGATCTATCTGAACTATTTTGTTGCAAATAAAAGCGCATTGGACCTGACGGAATATGAGAAGGATAAGGAGCTGATCTTTACATGGTCCGTAAAAAGGGACAGCGACGGGGTCATCGTTGCAGAAGGAACTTCCAAGTGCGGCCTGCCGCATCTGAAAGGGATCGAGGGTGGTACGGAGCAGCCGGACCTGGTTTTCCTGAATGAGAAAGACGGGGAAGTTCAAAACTGGGAAACCGGATCCTACACACTGTCAGCGGAGCTGAATAAAGACCATCGCTTCCCGGAAGCTTATTATAAAAATAATGTGGTAAGAACCATCACATTCAACGTGCTTCCGACAAAAGAGATGGCGGCTGACGCTGCAGAAAAGGCAAAGGCAGCAGTAGCGGAAGCGGAAAGCAAGGTTGAGAACGCGAAACAGGCGGTGGAAGCACTGGATGAGAGTTCCGGCCAGGAAGAGGTGACAGCTGCTTACCGGAATCTGGTCGAGGCACAGGAAGCTCTGCTTGCTGCACAAAAAGCTCTCGCAGAGGCAGATGCGGATCTTTCAGAAGCGGAAAAGCGGGCGCTGAACAAAGAAATTGAAACGCTTGAGAAAGAGGTCGATAAACAGTCAAATGAAATCCTGGATCTTCAATGGAAACAGATGGAGCAGGAGGAGGAAATCGCCGCTCTGAAAAAGCAGATCCAGGAACTGAAAAAACAGCTTTCCCTGAAAGAAAATACGCTGAAAGTATCCGGCAAGACGGTGAAGCTTTCTTACAGCAAGCTGAAGAAAAAGGCCCAGACGGTTTCTGCGAAAAAATCCATGACCGTCAGCAAAGCCAAAGGAACCGTATCGTATAAACTGAAAAGCGTTACAAAAACAAAATTTACTAAATTCTTTAAGATAAATGCAAAAACAGGAAAAATCACAGTAAAGAAAGGCTTGAAGAAAGGAACTTATAAATTAAAGATTCAGGTCACGGCAGCAGGCAATAAAAGCTATCGGACGGGAACGAAAAGCGTGACTTGTACGATAAAAGTCAGGTGAGAAAAGAGGGGACCACTGGCGGCGCGGCGCTGTTTTTGCCCCTTGTTCGATCCTCTTATACTAATATAAAAATAAAGAGCACCACCTTCGGTGATACTCTTTATTTTTATGGAGCATAGGGGGATCCCGCCGGCGGCATAGCCGCCTTTCAGGCCACGTCGGCGCAAACGCGCCACCGGCGCCTTTGCTTCCGTCGATTCCTGCGGAATCTCCTCCCTCCTTGTTCGATCCTCTTATACCAAAATAAAAAGAAAGTGATCCGCCCTTGACGGATCCCTTCCTTTGTATGGAGCATAGGGGGATCGAACCCCTGGCCTCCAGATTGCGAACCTGGCGCGC
>CAZOHB010000030.1:0-19861 GCA_964579345.1 uncultured Parasporobacterium sp. | reverse complement strand
GGGTGTGTGTGTGTGGGGGGTCACTCCGCAAATTCCAGAGCCTTGGCATAAAGCTTTTCCATCTGCACCGGATTCACCTGATAAAAAGAAAGCGGCGAAATTTTAAAGCGCAGCGACGTTTTTCCGTCTTCAGAGAGTATTTCATCATAAATGTAATCCCGTCCGTAAAGGCAGCGGATTTCTTTTCCTGTGATCACATTGGTCTGCTCCCGGTTTGTATTAATGCAGATACTGCATACTCTGACGGGGGACTTTTCCACAGCTTCGCCCGGGTTCGAAAGAGGGGACTTTAACACTTTATCCACAAAAAGTGCGTCGATATCCACATTTTGTGTATAACTTCCCTCATTCAGGCTTTCGCCGTTCAAAACCAGACAGACCATGATCTCTCCGGTCCGGCGGCCCTGACGCAGGATCAGATGCCGGACCAGCCCCTGCCCTGTGACCTCATTATAGACAGAGATATGCTGTTCCTTCAGAAACTGTTTGACCGTCTGCAGGATCCGGTTTCCGGCCTCTGTGGAGACGAAACACGCATCGGTATCAATAATGGAGTGTGTTCTTCCTGCATAAAAACCTGCAACAATATTGCCTTCTCTATCCCGGCCAAACGGAAACTGCATCTTATTTCGATAATAAAGCGGAACGCTGTCCCCTGTTTCGGTCAGGTCCATGCCGATCACCGGAAGGACCTCGATACCTTTCAGTCCACCGATCTTTTCCAGATTGTTCTTTACTTTTCGTTCTTTAAAACGGAGCTGCTCTTCATAGCTCATTTCCATGATCTGACAGCCGCCGCACCGGCGAGCATTTTCACACGGCGCATCGATCCGGCAGGCGGAGGGCTCGAGCACCTCGATGAGCCTCGCGTATCCATACCCTTTTTTCATCTTTGTGACGGAAGCCGAAACCGTGTCTCCGATCATGGCATCCTTAATAAAAAAGGTATAGCCGTCTGCCTTTCCTATACCTTCTCCATTCACACCTATATCCGTGATTCTCACCACAATGCGGTCATTCTTCTTCAGCATTCTGTTCACACCTGTTTTTTCTCTCAGCGGCCAAGATATTCCGCGATCATATCAACGACATCCCCAACGGTTCTGAGGCTGCTCATATCTGCATCCGACAGATCGATCTCAAATGCATTCTCGATCGATACCGCCATATAAAGCATGGCAACACTCGAAAGACCGACATCCTCTTTCAGCAGCGAGTCCGCCGAAATCTCATCCAACGGAATCTCTTCGTCAATTTCATGCAGCAGCTCTTTTAATTGTTCTTCGATTTCCATGTTCTGCATTCGTTATATTTCTCCTCTAATAATTGTGTCAGTTTTTCTATGTCCTTCATTCCCGGCATTTTTTTATCGCAGTAATCCTTCCAGTAGAAGGGATCTCCGATCACAAGCCGGTATCTCTGAAAGATATTCTTTCTCTGTATAATATAAAGCGGGATCACCGGAACATCCGCCTGTACCGCGATCAGCATGATTCCGGACTTGAAGCCCGCATCGTCTCCATAAATTCCACCCTGCGGAAACATCTCCAGAAAAAAACCGTCTTTTAAAACCTGCACACACTGCTTGACCGCTTTCAGATCCGTCGCATTCCGATCGATCCGGATACATCCGGCGCCGCGCATAAGGGTCGACTTGATCTTTCCTTCCATCGCGATCTCACCAACCACGTAATGTACACGCCGGTACCAGAACGCCGTCTCGAGGACCATTGGGTCAGAAAAACCGGAATGGTTTGCCGCAAGGATCGCTCCGTCTTTTATGTTTATTACTTTCTCTTTATCCCCGATATAAATCTTTTTGATCCGGTAAAAAGGGACCAGTGCAAGGAGTAAAAACCTGCCGAGATCCATCGGGAACTTATCGATTCGAAAAATTTTGTGTTTGCGTTTCATCTGTTATTTTCTGCCGGCTCCTCTATTTCGCATACTGCCATGCGCAGTCCAGACCGATCTCGATCATCTCATTCAGGGCTCTTTCCCGAATATCCACATCCATTTCCTCTCCGGTCAGGATGCAGTTGGAAATAGTAAACAGTGCAAGCGCCTTTTTTCCTACCTGATCAGCATTTGCATACAGAGCGGCAGCTTCCATTTCAAAGGCATCGACTCCGCGTCCGGCCCATTTCTCAACGATTCCCTCTTCCTGGCTGTAATAGATTTCTTCTGTCAGGACAGAGCCTATGTGATGCGTGATCTGTTTTTCTTTCGCGATCTGAACCGCTGCCCGAAGAAGCTCCAGGTCCGCTTTCGGGACATAGGTCTTTGGCAGCGTAAAATTCTTCAGAAAGTTGGAATTCGTATAAGCAGTTTCTGCAAAAAGGACTTCGCCGATATGGACATGTTCCTGAATGCTCCCTGCCGTTCCGACGCGGATGATCGCATCCGTCTGATAAAAATTGAACAGCTCATAGGTATAAATGCTGATCGACGGAATGCCCATGCCGCTGGACATCACAGTGATCCGTTTTCCCTTCCAGTTTCCGGTATATCCCTGTACGCCGCGTACGTTATTTATAAGCACCGCGTCTTCCAGAAAATCTTCCGCAATATATTTTGACCGCATCGGATCTCCCGGCATGATCACAACATTTGCCAGTTCTTCTTTCGATGCTTTGTTATGTGGTGTCGGTATATTCATTTTCATTCCTCTTTCTTTCTCGTAAAAATCCGTATTTCCGGTTTCAGACTTCTATTTTTTCAGTGCGTCATAAATATCCCGCTTGCTTACGCCTCTGTCTTTTGCCGCCAGTTTCATGGCTTCTTTTTCCGCGTATCCCTGATCCGTATAGAACTTCACATGGTCAGAGATGCTCATCTCTTCCCAGGTTTGGATCTCTTTTTCTTTCAGTTTTTCTTTATCCGCTCCTTCGATCACAAGCACCATCTCGCCCTTCGGCTCATTCACTTCAAAATACAGAAGCAGCTCCGGAATCGTGGAAAGAAGGATATCTTCATGTACTTTTGTCAGTTCCCGGCAAAGATTGATCTTTCGCTCGCCAAGCACCTCTTCCAGTTCTTTCAGGGTTTTGATCAGGCGGTGCGGCGCTTCGTAAAGCACAATCGTCCGGGTCTCATTTTTCAGGCTGTCCAGAACTTCCCTGCGCTCTTTTTTATCTGTCGGCAAAAAGCCTTCAAACACAAAACGTCTCGAAGATAAAGGACTCATGGAAAGCGCCACCACAAGCGCGGAGGCTCCCGGAAGTGAAGTTACTTCGATGCCGGCTTCAAACGCCGCTTTTGCCAGTTCTTCTCCCGGATCGGAAATTGCCGGGGTTCCCGCGTCTGTAACCAGGGCGATATTATTTCCGGCAAGGAGTTCCTGCACCAGGACTTTTGCCTTGTCATATTTATTGTGTTCGTGATAGCTTGTGAGTTTTGCTTTGATATCATAGTGATTCAAAAGCTTTAACGTGTGACGCGTATCTTCGGCCGCAATAATATCCACACTCTTCAGGGTTTCCAGAACCCGGAGTGTGATATCTTCCAGATTTCCGATCGGAGTTGCGCACAAAAATAATTTTCCTGCCATAAAGGCTCCTTAAAAATGATAGATCTCATCGATCTCATCACTGTATTCATTCTTGTCTTTATATATGATCAGAGGTTTTTCCACTTTCAGAAACGTCCTGCCGCCGCTTGCGGCTTCGATCAGGACCATAACTGCTTTTTCGTCCGCAAAAGAATGGACCATGCGCAGTCTTTTGGGTTCCATGCCGTTCTGTCTGAGCGTTGTGATTAGTTCGGCAAGTCTTTCCGGCCGATGTACCAGAAAGAATTTTCCGCCTGATTTCAGAAGCCTTTTTGCGGATTTTACAACATCCTCAAAACTGCATTTGATCTCATGACGGGAGATGGCCTTTCGCTCATCCGGATTGGTAAGACCTCCGTCCGCCTTCATATACGGAGGGTTGGAAGTTACGACATCAAAACTTCCTGCAGGTACCAGCCGGTCCGCTTCCTTTAAATCTCCGCAAATGATACGGATATCACTTTCCAGATCATTCAGCTTTACAGAACGTTCTGCCATTTCCGCCACCTGCTCCTGGATCTCAAGACCTGTAATGTCTTTCGACCCCGTTTTTGCACGCAGCAGCAGCGGAAGGATCCCTGTCCCGGTACCAAGATCTATAATTTTATCTTTCGGTCCAGCCTGTACAAATCCAGAAAGAAGTACCGCATCCATGCCAAAACAAAAACCGTTTTTGTTTTGGATTATGCGGTATCCGTTTCTTTCCAAATCATCGATTCTCTCGCCGGGCAGCAGTTTTACTTCCACTCTATTCCTTTTCCAGCTCTTTCAGAGCTTTCATCTCTTCTGCGGAAACTTTCTGATCCTGATTGCGGTTCTTCTTTTTCTTTTTCGTAAACTTCAGCTCCTTCGGGCCGTACTCTCTTGCCTCTCTCTCATCATCCCCGAGATCGACGATGACGCGGATCCGCTGCTTCAGAATATTCACGGAATCTACGATTGCATGATAGCCGTCTTCCGTGGTAGTCTCATCACCCGGATGCGGCAGATTTTTGCTCAGATCCAGATACGCTTCTTCTTCATATTTGATGCAGCACATCAGTCTTCCGCAGCTGCCTGAGATCTTTGTCGGATTCAGGGAAAGGTTCTGATCTTTTGCCATACGGATCGAGACCGGTACGAATTCGGACTGGAACGAATGGCAGCAGAACTCACGGCCGCAGATGCCGTATCCGCCGAGCGCTTTTGTCTCGTCGCGCACACCGATCTGGCGCAGCTCGATACGGGTCCGGTACACGGATGCAAGATCCTTGACCAGTTCGCGGAAATCCACTCTGCCGTCAGCCGTAAAATAAAAGAGGATCTTGTTTCCGTCAAAGGTATATTCCACATCGACCAGTTTCATTTTCAGGTCGTGTTTCGCGATTTTTTCGAGGCAGACATCAAAGGCTTTCTTTTCTTTTTCTTTATTTTCCGCTGCCTGTTTTTTATCTTTTTCCGTAGCGATCCGAAGCACCGGTTTCAGTTCTCCGACCACTTCCGAATCGTCGATCTGTTTCGGTCCGACAGCTACCCAGCCGTATTCCACGCCTCTGGCCGTCTCAACAATGACGTGGTCATTCGTTTTCAGTTCAAGACCGGACGGATCAAAATAGTAGATCTTTCCCGTCTTTTTAAATCTTACTCCTGCAACGTTTATCATAAATAATTCCTTTCGATTACTTGTATTCTTCCCTGATCTTAAGATACAGCGTTTCAAAAACCGCTTCCGCTTTTACGCCGGACGAAAGCCGGAGTCTGCTTTCCCGGATCAGGTCCATGATCCGTCCGAGTCCTTCATAGGAAAGCTCGCCCGCCTGACGCTTAAGCACCGCTTTATCATTTTCAAAATACAGGGGTTCTGCTCCGCTTCCTGCTTTGATCATCAAAACATCGCGGAACCATTTTAAAATAATATCCAGAACGACTTTGCCGCTCTCTCTGTCTGTTTCAGCGGATGCCTGAAAAAGTTCCAGCGCATCCAGTTTTTTGATCGCTTTCAGGATCTTCACGGTCTCATCCTTCATTTCACGGAGGGAACCGCCTTCCGCAAGTTCTTTCGCGATCCCGAGGTTGCCCCGTGCAAAAGCCGCAAAGGTTTTCGCCTCGCCTTTCGCGCATCCGGAAGCAATCAGTTCCTTTTCGATCGTTTCCCGATCCAGGCTTTCCATATCCAGACGAATGCATCTTGAACGGATCGTGTCCAAAAGGGCGTCCGCATTATCCGTGAGGATAAAGATCAGGACATATTCCGGAGGCTCCTCGATCGTTTTTAAAAGCGCATTCTGTCCATGTTCATTCAAAAGCTGTGCATCAGAAATGATATAGATCTTGTAAGGGCCGTAATACGGCGCGGTGTAGATCGTATTGATCACCTGATCACGGATTTCCTGGACGGAAAGGACACCCGGTTTTTCATGATAGGTCCGGATGATATCCGGATGGTTATGCGTGGCCGCCTTCACGCAGGAAGGACAGACACCGCAGGGTGCCGACTGGATCTCCCGGTCGCAAAGCAGGGCTGCCGCCATATAAGACGCAAACGTCTCTTTCCCGGAGCCTTTTGCTCCGTGAATGATATACGCATGCGGAAGCTTCCCGAGTCGTTCCGCTTCCTTCATGTGCCGGATGTGGTCCTGATTTCCGAGGAGTTCTTTTAATGCACACATAGAGTGATTATATCATAGAATTGCTGTATTGTGCAGATATAACATGCAATCTGTCAGTCCGAATATACAGAAGAAAAAATGTCGCTGTAAATCTTTCGCAGGCAGTCGGAAAGATCGGTATTGTCAAAGCGCACGGTGATCCCGGCTTTCTGCAGATTTTCCTCGCTGAAATCCACACTGTCGCCTAAAAACCGGCGGCAGACTTCTGCATACCCCGGGTTTTTCTGCTGCCGTTCCCGACGGATCGAACGTTCCAGACGTAGCCCGTCTTCCACTTCGATATAGATCGGAACGATCTTCTCCTCCCCGTAATATGCGCGCATAGGCACATAGGATTCCAGGGTTCCGATATACAGATAATCATTCCGGCTCAGATCGGTATTTTCATCATCGACACTGTAGTAATACCAGTCTCCGTAAACCGTGTGATAGACTCTTTTTTCGATCAGCTTTCCGGCGCGCTCAAAAGAAGCCAGGTCCTCCTCCGTGGTAAAGTGGTACTCCACCCCTTCGGTTTCCCCCGCTCTTTTCGGTCTTGTCGTATAGCCGACATAAGGCTTTAATCCCAGTTTCTTATCCGCAAGCAGTTTTGCGTAGATCGTATCCTTTCCGGATGCGCTTTTTCCCATTAAAAAATAGATCTTTCCCATTCGATTACTTCCAGTCCCTGATCAATATAGCTGCGGATCCGTTCCCGGATCTCTTCCGTGTAAATCTCCCCCGGAGCGATGATCGGACATCCGGGCGGATACAGGTAAATAAAATCTTTATATACATGCCCGACTTTCGCGAGCGATTCGATCGCGATCCGCTCAAGCTGCTTTTCGCTGTAAACCGGATCTGCCGGATAGCTTTTGATCTTCACAGCTTCCGCCATCGCTTTATACAGCCGCTTAAATCCATCCTCCGTATCCATCACGCTTGTCATCCCAAGCACATGCTTCGGACCGGCTGCTTCCATCTGCAGCTTATGCTCTTTCAGCAGATAGCGGCTGAGATCACTGCCCGGAAGACTGTCGCTGACAAAAACAAGTTTGGAAGGATCGACATCATAGATCGCACATGTCCCGATCAGCTCTTTTCCAAGCAGCCGTACGGCAGAAAGCGAAGCAAGGCGCTCACGGAATAAGCTGAGAAGCCGGGTATATTCATTGAATTCCTCTTCGTTGTCCACACACCATTCCACACAATATTCGATGGATGCAAGCAGGCCGTACGAAGGGGATGTCGTGGTAAAAATACTGAGATTGCGCTGTACTTTTCTTGCCAGTTCCGGATCATCGTTCACAAAGACCAGCGCCGTCTGATTCAGCGAAGGCAGGGTCTTATGCAGACTCTGCACAACGATATCCGCGCCCAGATAAATGGCCGATACCGGAAAGTCATTGTGGTACGGCATGTGGGCTCCGTGCGCCTCGTCAACGATCAGCAGCGCATTATATTTATGTACTGTCTTCGCAAGGGTTTTGACGTCTGAAAGGAAACCTTCATAAGTCGGAGAAGAAATGACAACCGCACGAATATGACTGTGGCGCTGGAGAAGCCGCTCCACTTCTTCCGGACTGACGCCTCCGTAGATCATACTGTCCGGGATCACTTCCTCCGGATACAGATAGTAAACTTTTCTTCCGCCGATTGACACGGCGTCAAAAACAGACTTATGGCAGTTTCTTGCGACGCAGACAGCACCGCCTGCCGGCACGGAAGATACCGCAGCCAGAACACCTGCACTGCTGCCGTTCACAGACGGAAAGACATGCGAGACACCGTAGACTTCCTGCAGTCTTTCCTGCATCTCTTTCAGGATCCCGGAAGGATCGTGCAGATTGTCAAAGCCGTCCACTTCTGTGATGTCCAGATCATACGGATTTTCCACACCCGGAATGCGAAAGTTTCTTTTATGGCCCGGCATACAGAACGGATAGATACCGGATTTTGCATATTCAATTAAACGATCGTATAAATGTTCTCTCATCGTGTTTTATTCTAACATGTTTCGATGCGGATGACATTGGTGTTTCCCGGCGTGCCGTTAATATCCCCGCCTGTCATAACGACCTTGTCCCCGGGCGCAAGATGCAGCTCTTCGATCGCAGCCTTCAGTCCGTTGGCAAACATTTCCGGCTGGCTTTCATACACTTCGGAAAGAACCGGACGGACGGCCCAGCTGATGTTTAATCTCCGCCATACTTTTTCATCCGTTGTAGCTCCGATGATTGGCGCCGGACAGCGGAAACGGCTGATCATTTTTGCGGTCTGTCCCGTAATGGAGTTTACAACGATACATTTTGCATTGACATCGACTGCCATCGCACAGGTCGCATGACTGATGGAATCCAGCGTGTTTTTGATCTGGTATTCCGTCTTCTGAAACCACTGTGTGTAATCGATCTGGCTTTCCGTATATTCGGCGATCGCCGCCATCGTTTTTACAGCTTCTACCGGGTGTTCTCCACTTGCAGTCTCTCCCGAAAGCATGATCAGCGACGTGCCTTCATAAACGGCATTCGCTACATCAGAGGCTTCCGCTCTTGTCGGACGGCTGTTTGTGATCATGGATTCCAGCATTTCCGTTGCCGTGACTACCCGTTTTCCACGGTAGCGGCAGCGCTGGATCAGGCGTTTCTGAATTGCAGGAACTTCAACAAACGGAATCTCAACACCGAGATCGCCTCTTGCGACCATGATACCGGAAACCACATCGAGAATACTTTCGAGATTATCCACGCCCGCCCGGTTTTCGATCTTTGCAACGATGCTGATATCCGCTCCCCCGTTTTCATCCAGAAAGGCGCGCATATCCAGGATATTCTCTTTCGTTGAAACAAAGGATGCCGCCACAAAATCAATTCCGTTGCGAATGCCGAACAGCAGATCTTCTTTATCTTTTTCACTCAGGAATTCATGGCTCATGACCTTGCCCGGAAAATTCATGCTCTTCCGGTTGGAAAGGACACCGCCTTCGAGAACGCGGCAGCGGATCTCCAGTCCGCAGATCTCTTCCACCTGCAATTCGATCAGCCCGTCATTGACGAGGATCCGGTCTCCGACCACAAGCTCCTCCGCGAGGCGGGCATAACTGACAGACACTCTTTCTTCCGTTCCTTCCACCGCTTCCGGCGTCAGAGTAAAGAGCTGTCCGTCTTCCAATGTGACTTTTTCGTTTCGAAATGTTCCGACCCGGTATTCCGGGCCTTTGGTATCGAGCATGATCGGGATCGGAGCCTTCATCCGTTCCCGTACACGTTTGATCGTATCGATCTTTTTCTGCATTTCTTCATAGGTGCCGTGCGAAAAATTCAGTCTGGCCACATCCATTCCGGCCAGGATCATTTGCTCCAGAATCTCTTCGCTTTCACTTGCAGGTCCGATTGTACAGATGATCTTTGTTTTTCTCATATGTTTATCCTTTGCTGGTTCGATATTCTTCTGAATGAATATAGCAGATATCCGCAAAGCTTGCCACAGCAAAGGAAAGTTTTTTCATGTTTCGTCCCGCTTCGGTTATGCTTTTTTTACATCTCCCCTGCTGTGTGAGATCTCATAGCCGATTGATTTCATGCGAGCCTCAAGGCAGCCTCTGCACTCTGCGGACTCTTCGCCGGTGCAGATCTTGTTATCGTAGAGTTCGTATTGTTTTCTGACATCTACAGGAGACAGATTCGGCATGATAACATTCGCTCCGGAAAGGACGCCTTTTTCCCTTCCCAGCGGATCGATCGTGCCAAGTGCCGTCGTGGCCGGAAGCAGGACCGGAGGATGGATCAGGCGGATCACACTGAGCAGAAAACAGGTCAGCTCCAGCGTTCCTGCCGGTTCATCTTTAAACGGCGTGTCATGATGCGGAATGAACGGCCCGATCCCGCACATGTCCGGTTTGAACGTTTCTATAAATTTCAGATCTTCTGCAAGATACTGTGTCGTCTGAAACGGAGAGCCGACCATCATCCCGGCGCCGACCTGATAGCCGATCTCGCGCAGATCCTGCAGGCAGTTCATACGCCGCTGCCAGCTCATCTGCTCCGGATGCAGTTTTCCGTAATGTGCTTCATTTGCCGTTTCGTGCCGGAGAAGATAGCGGTCCGCACCGGCATCAAACATGGCCTGATAACTTTCCCTGCTCCGTTCGCCAAGTGATAAGGTCACGGCTGTATCAGGATGTTTCTCCTTGATCTTTCTAACCAGGTCGCAGACGACTGCATCCGTAAAGAAGCCATCTTCTCCTCCCTGCATAACGATCGTACGGTAGCCCAGCTGATAGCCGAGATCCGCGCAGTCAAGGATCTCATCCGAAGAAAGCCGGTAGCGTTCGCAGTTTCGGTTGCTCCTGCGGATCCCGCAGTAATAGCAGTCGTTTTTACAGATATTGCTGATCTCGATCAGCCCGCGCAGAAAGATCTCCTTCCCGTAAATCCCGGTAGCAGTCTTAACGGCCTCTTTCGCAAGAAGCTCCGCGATCTCCGGATCACGGCCTTCGATCAGCAGACGATATTCGTCTGTTTCAAGCGCATGCTTCGTGATCAGTTTATTTATAATATCTTTTAATCTACTATCCATAATAATGATCCTTATTACATTTAATCCGGCAGACAGGAAACGGCTCTGTCCAGCGCACCTTTCATCTTTGCAATGATCGTTCCGTAATTCAGGAACGGCACGTTCTGATCGACCGCACATTTCATCCGGTATCTTACATCTCTCTCCGTCAGCATGCATCCGCCGCAGTGGATGATCATCGCATAGCGGGAAAGGTCCTCCGGAAAGTCCCTGCCGGAGCAGGTCTCGATCTGCAGCTGCTTTCCGGTATGGTTCATCAGCCAGTGCGGGATCTTATAGGTTCCGATGTCATAACACTGCCGGTGATGCGTACAGCCTTCCGCCATCAGGATGAGGTCGCCGTCCTTCAGCTGATCGATCGCCTCCGCTCCCTTAAGTGCGGTCTCCAGGAATCCTTTATAACGGGCCATAAGGATCGAGAAAGAAGTCAGCGGAATATCAAGCGGTGTATCTTCGGAAACCTCGGTAAAGGCCTGGCTGTCCGTGATCACGATCCGCGGTTTTTTCGCCAGGCTTGCAAGCGTCGCCTTCAGTTCAAACTCCCGGCAGACGATCGCGATGCCGCCCATATCCAGAACATCCCTGACCGCCTGCTGCTGCGGAAGGATCAGTCTGCCCTTCGGCGCAGATTCATCAATCGGACAGACCAGAACGATCACATCATTCGGGTCCACCAGTCCTTTCAGAAGACGATGTTCCGGATCTTCCACCGGCGCGAGTCTTCCGATCATTTCCTTGAGTTCAAAGATATTGGTTCCCTGCTCCGCGCTGGTCCAGATCTCATTTTCCGTTTCTGCAGGAACGCTTTCCAGCAGATCGCTTTTGTTATAGACCACGATCCAGGGGATCATCTTTTCTTTAAAAATATCGATCAGCTGCCTGTCGATCTCACTCATGCCGATCGTTGCGTCGATCACAAGGACCGCGATATCCGTACGGTTCAACACCTGCTTGGTGCGCAGGACACGCTTTTCTCCCAGCATGCCTTCATCGTCAAATCCCGGTGTATCAATGATCACGACCGGGCCGAGCGGAAGCAGTTCCATCGCCTTTGTGACAGGATCTGTCGTTGTTCCTTTCACATCCGAAACCACAGAGAGTTCCTGATTTGTCACAGCATTGACAACGCTGGATTTCCCGGCATTTCTGCAGCCGAAAAATGCAATATGAAGACGTTCCGCCGATACGGTTGCATTTAAACTCATAATTGTTCACTCCTTAAAAAAACTGCCGCGTCCCTCCAAAAGAACACGGCAAATAAAGCTGCTAATAAAAGCTACCGCGTCTTTCACCTCAAGTTTCATTTCGGTGTCAGGAGGGTAAAGTTATTTCAAATGGATCAACTGTCAGGACGCAATGTCCTTTCAGGAATCCGGATTGTTTTCAGAATAATACAATCCGCTGCAAAAATCAATATACCCCAGAGTAATAACGAAGGTTCTTTATCATGCAGGAATGCACAATGGTGCGGCTTTCCTTTCCTTTCTGCAGCCTGCGCCAGCGGTCCATGTACCCGAGTGCGCGTCTTAGCGCCAACGAGGGTACTGAGAGCTGGGCCATAGCTGGCTGCAGAGGAAAGCCGCGATGCTGTCTTTTTCTCTTTTTCCAGTGTCTATGTTATACTTTATTCATAGAATTGCTTTTATAAGGAGGCTTTTATGTTAATTGCTGTGACCGGGGCCGGCGGTTCCATTGGCCGCGTGGTCGTATCAAAACTTCTGGAGAATCAGGACAACGTCTGCAGACTTCTGATGAAGGACTCTTCGAAGAACCGGAAACTGTTCCGGAAACTGCAGCGTTCTTTCGGCAGCCGTGTGCAGCTTACGTCCGGTGATGTACAGCAGAAAGAAGTCTGTCTGGAACTGGTAAAAGGCGCCGATGCCGTTCTGCATCTTGCGGCAGTGATCCCGCCGAAGGCGGATCATGACGAAAAGCTGACCTGGAAAGTCAACTATCAGGGAACCTGCAATATCGCGGATGCCATTCTGGAAACCGGCAATACAGCGAAGCTGATCTTCTTTTCTTCCGTTGCCGTCTACGGTCACCGCACCGAGCAGCACCTCTGGGGCCGCGTCGGTGATCCGCTCCTTCCCAGTGTCTTTGACAGCTATGGAGCCAGCAAGGTAAAAGCCGAACGTTATATTCTGGAAAGCGATCTCCAAAAATGGGTGATCCTCCGCGAGACCGGTGTTCTTTATGACAATATGATGATGAACAACATTCATGACGGGCTGATCTTTCAGACTCCGCCGAATGTGCTGATCGAATGGGTCACAGCGCATGACACCGCAGTGCTGATCGACGGAATCCTCAATTCTGCTGATGACGTAAAAAGCTTTTGGAACAACGTCTATAATATCGGCGGCGGTCCCGCCTGCCGGCAGACCGGTTTTGATACCTATAAAGACGGATTCAAACTGATCGGCGGAGACGCGAAAAAGATCTTCGAACCGAAGTGGCACAACCTGCGCAACTTCCACTGCTTCTGGTTCAGCGACAGCGAGATCCTTGAAAATATGTTTCATTTCCAGAAAGAAAGCTGTGATGATTTCTGGAAATGGTTTGCAAAAAAACATCGGATCTACCGGCTTGGAAGTCTCCTTCCTGCAGGTCTGATCAAATCCCTGATCTTAAAACCGCTCCTGAAGAACAGCAATGCGCCTGCCTTCTGGGTCGCATCCGGAAATGAAGCAAAAATTGCGGCAACCTACGGCAGCATGGAAAAATACAATCAGATCCCGGATTCCTGGGAGGACGTGGATCTGATCTGTGAACGAAAAGACTTTGAAGAGAAAAAGAAATATGCACCGGAATACGATCTTTCTCACGGATATGACGAGAACAAACCGGAGTCAGAGCTGACGATCCGCGATCTGCGGGAGGCTGCAGCTTTTCGCGGCGGCCGGCTGATTTCGCTGGACATAAAACCGGGCGATCTTCGGACAAAACTCACCTGGCAATGTCATAACAGGCATGTGTTCCGAAGCTCTCCTTATACCGTATTGAAGGCCGGCCACTGGTGCCCGTACTGCTGCAGTCCGGAAACCGAATGGAATTTTGATGCGCTTTCCAAAAAAATCCCGTTCTTTGCACAGGTCTGGTACGATTCGCATGAAAAAGAGGAAGACAGAGTTTATTATTTCAACAAGGAAATGAAACCCTGCGTCCGTAAAATCAAAGAATGAGTCCGGGAGGACAGAATCCGAAGGGATGGCTCTTTTGACTCACATATAAACAGAAACGGAAGGATCCGCTCCTTCCGTTTTTTTACTGATCATATGCGACTTTCAGCATGTAGAATTCCATGATCGCAGTTAAGATCAGCGCGATCAGGAAGCCGATAATGAACGGCCATTGAAAGACCTTCCAGATAAAAAAGCAGATCAGGGTATAGATCGCATAACGGAAGATCGAAAAGATCAGCCGGCGCACTCCCGGTGTATAGCGGATATGCCGGAAGATCGTATATCGCTCAACGACAAAGCAAAGAAGCGCATAGATGCCCCAGCAGATCATGATCGTGATGACAAAATGATCGTAGCCGAGATAAATCGTATGAAGCAGAACCAGGATCAGATTGATCGCGATGCTGATCACGGCAAAGATCTGCGTCTGGAAGAACAGACGGTATATCCGCAGTGTATCGCGGATCGGCTGAAAGTGCGTTTTTTCATTGTTATCGAAATAGATCGTCTCAATCGGAACTCTCCGGACATGGATGCCCTGCTTTTCCGCGATCAGAAGAATGTTCATCTCCCAGTCATATTTTTCGCCTTTGACCTGAAGCATCCAGTCTCTGTGGCTGATGGAAAATCCCCGGAGTCCGGACTGGTTGTCCGGAAGATAATGATTGTTTGCCAGCGCAAACAGAAAGCGGGAAATCGCATTTCCGATACGGGATTTCAGAGGATTCTTTCTGGAAAGACGCCGGACGCTCAGCACAAAACCATGCCCTGCCTCCAGCTCATCCCGGATCCGGCAGATATCATGCACACTATGCTGGCCGTCTGCATCCGCGGTAATAAAGGATTCGGTATGCGGAAACAAATCCAAAAGCTGTGCGATTCCGTTTTTCAGAGCCGCGCCTTTTCCGAGGTTTTTCGGATTTTTGATCACGGTCGCATCCAGGCTGTCAAAGTACGGCTGACACGCAGCGCAGCTGCCATCGTCAACAACAAGAACATCAAAGGATTTCTCCTTTAACTCTTTTGTCAATATCTTCAGTTTTTCATCCGGATTGTAAGCCGGGATGATCACGGTCGTACTCATGCTTCGTGTGTCGTTTCTCCCCGGTCCAGATTCACAGCCTGCAGGATGCAGGAACAGAATGTTTCTTCCGTAGCCGCACCATGGGCTTTGATAATTCTCTTTTTGGTTCCGAGGAAGATCGCTCCCGCCTGGGAATTATAGTCAAAGAAACGGCGGATCCGAACAGACCCCGGAACGGATTTCTCTTTTTCGGAAGGCAGGATCTGTCCCGCTTCCCGGTTATACGGATCATCGGCCTGGCGGCGGAACGCAAACGCCTCGCCTTTCTCCGCCGGATCCACGATCATCTGGAAGGATTCGGAAGAAGCCGCAAGTTCCGCGCTGATCAGGCCTGCGCTTTCAAAGCCTTTGATGATCACATTGCCGGTAAATCCGTCACAGACGACAACATCGACCGCTCCGCTTAAGATCTCTCCGCCTTCGATATTTCCGGCAAAACGGAAACCGTTTTCTTCCGCGCTTTTTCGGATTCTATCATATGCTTCCTGTAATACGCCGGTGCCCTTGCCCTCTTCCTTTCCTACATTCAAAAGGCCGACCACCGGTTCGGATACTCCGTACGAATGCCGTACAAGCGAAGAGCCGAGCCGCGCATAATCTTCGAAATCTTTTGCCTTCGGTTCCAGGTTGGAGCCACAGTCTAAAAGCAGGGAATATCCGCCGCCTTCTTTCGGAAGCGCACTGGCAAGCGCCGGCTGAAGCAGACCCTTTTCCAGTCCAAGATGGAAGCAGCTTCCAACCAGAGCACAGCCGGTATTTCCGGCGGTTACCATAGCGCGGATTTCCTCATCTTTCTTAAGCGCTTCCAGCGCCAGGACCATCGACGTATCGCTGCGGTCTTTCACCATATTTTTCGGATCTTCAAAAGCCGTCACGAAAGAATTGGTTTCAATGATCGATAAGCGGGAAACCAGACCTTCTGCAAGAACGCCTGCTTTTGCGGCTTCTTCCTGCAGCACGATCTGCGCGATCAGGGAACTTCCCACCAGAACGATGTCATATTCACTTTGATTCATCAATGCCCGGAAAACACCGCGGACTGCAATCTCAGGACCGCCGTCCGCTCCGAACATATCTACAATAATCTTTTTCATTCAATTGCAAAAATATAATCATATACTTCCTGTCCGCCTTCGATAAAGCCGTATTCCAGCCACGGGAAATTCGTGCGGAACAGGGTTTCTACTTCTTTTAATTCCTCCTGCGAAACGCCGGAACCGTAAAAGACGACCGCGATGCTCTTATCCTTTACATCCTTCGTCTCTTCAATCAGCATGCGGATCGCTTCGATCTTGTCCGCTGAATCGGACAGTACTTCGTCTCCGCTCAGACCGATGTAATGGCCTTTGGTCACATGCAGGTTTTCATAATCCACGTCACGCGTTGCAGTTGTAAGAAGACCGGTTTCCGTCTCTTCGATCGCCTGCTCCATATCCCGGATCACAGAATCAATATCCAGACTCAGGTTCATCATAGAAAGCGCCGCATATCCTTCCGCAACGGATTTTGCTTTAACTACGCGGACATCCGTTTCCGTATAGAGTTCCGCCGCCTGTGAAGCTGCCATCACGATGTTGGAATTGCAGGGAAGCACGAGGATGTGCTCTGCTTCGATCCGCTCAAACGCCGCAAGGAAATCTTCGGTCGCAGGGTTTTCCGTCTGTCCGCCGTCTACGACCAGGTCGACCCCGATTCCGAGGAAGCACTGTTTCAGACCTTCTCCGGAAAGTGCAGCAACGATCGCGATCGGCTTACGGATTTTTTCTTTTGTTTTTCTCTCTTCTTCCAGCATGATCTCGTTATGCTGGACCGACATATTTTCGATCTTCAGCGTGATAAACTCGCCAAACTGCTGACAGTAGTTCAGGATATCTCCCGGCTTAAAGGTATGGACATGGATCTTAACAATATCCTCATCCTGTACAGCGACAATGGAATCGCCCTCTTTCTGCAGATAATCTACGATGATCTGCTTGTCGAAAGAAGCAATGTCCACCTTCGAGTTCTGCAGCTGCAGGATAAATTCCGTACAATATCCGAATTCCAGGACGCTGTCCGCATGGAATGCGGAAAAATTGACCGTCGGCATCTGAGCGCCGTGTGCGGAAGGAACTTCCATTTCAATCGTTTCTCCGCGCAGCGCTTTCTCCACGCCCTGAAAAACATACAGGAAGCCGGCGCCGCCGGAATCAATGACTCCCGCCTCTTTCAGCACCGGAAGCAGTTCCGGGGTATGCTGCAGGGAGATCTCCATCGCTTTGTTCAGCGAAAGGAATGCCTGTTCAAAAGAACAATCCGTTTGCTCTTTCAGGAAGGCTTCCAGAGCGTCCGCGCCTTCGCGCATGACCGTCAGCATCGTTCCTTCGGTCGGATTGATCACTGCTTCATACGCTTTTTCCGTACCTTTACGGAATGCCCGGTAAAACTCCGGAACGTTCACGGTCTTTTTCCCCTCAAATCCGAGAGCCAGTCCTTTTACGAACTGGGACAGGATAACGCCGGAATTGCCCCTCGCGCCAAGGAGCGTGCCTCTCGAAAACGCTTTTCCGAATTCGGAGACACTTTCAAAATATGTATTGCGGATCGCATTCGCTCCGCCGTCTAACGTCATAAACATATTTGTTCCGGTGTCGCCGTCCGGCACCGGAAATACATTTAATTCATCTACTTCTTTGCTATGCAGTTTCAGATTCGCGAGTCCTCCGAGGATCATCTCCTTTAAGGCCTCGCCGTCTAAATGTGATGTCTGATTCATTCAAGTCCTTTCTTTATGCCTCTCCAATTGTAGTCTCTTCCTGTCCGACATAATAAACGATCAGCGTTCCGGGGCCGACAGAGGCTCCGACGATCGGTCCGATATAATCCGTAAAAACATCTCTGCAGGGGACTGCATCTTTGATCATCTTTGCAAGAGCTGCTGCATTTTCTGCGGAGTCCGCATGCGAGATATAGATGATCTGGTCTTCCGGCTCCAGGATCCGTTCCTTTACGATCTCTACAGCCGCTTCCATAGCTTTCTGCATTCCCTTGACCTTTTTGATCGCATAATTCTGACCCTTCGCATCGGAGATCAGAAGCGGTTTGATACCGATCAGATTTCCAAAGAACGCGCTTGAAGCGGTGACCCGGCCGGCTCTTTTCAGATAGTCCAGCTTTTCCACGACACCGATCTGGTTCACACAGTTTTTGTTTTTATTCAGAAAATCGGCAACCTCGTCGATCGAGCAGCCTTCGCTGCGCATCTTGCTCGCCCACATGATCTGAATGCCCTGTCCGAAGGAGCTGTTCAGCGCATCCACGCAAATGATCTTTGCGTCCGGATAATCTTCCAGAAGTGCCTTTGCCGCTATCTGCGCGGTATTCACAGAGCCGGAGAGCGCGGAGGAACAGGAGATATAAAGGACATCTTTCCCCTGATCCAAAACATCGTGAAAACGAGTCAGAAAGGTTTCCGCAGGAACCTGTGTCGTTGTGATTCGTTTCCCACTTCTCATCTGGTCGTAAAAATCCTTTGCTGGCATCCCCTCCCAGTCCAGAGAAGCCGGATACTCTTTTCCGTCAAGGACATAATTCATCCCGACATAATCGACATCCAGCTGACTGCGCAGATCTTTGTTTAAATCGCATGTAGAATCCCCGAATATCACAAACGGTCTCATTTTGTTATTTCCTCCATAATCTTCTTCTCTTCCGCGAGATCTTCCGTGATCTCTTTTCCATAATAGAAGACAGCTGCCATGCCCGGTCCGACGTTTGCGCCGCAGCTCATATCCACACGGGTCATGATGATCTCCTTCGGTTTGATCTCCTCAGCAACCAGACGTTTTAATTCCTCTGCCGTTTCATGACGATAGGTGTGTGCAATAAAAACGATCTGGTTTTCCGGTTCTTCGATCGTCCGCTTTACATACTCGATCGTCGCACGGATTGCCTTCGGTTTTCCTTTCGCTTTTCCGAATACATCGCTGAGTCCGTTCCGGTTGAAATCACCGAGAGAATTGATTCCTACGAGTGTGCCGAAAAAGGCTTTGAAGTTGTTGATTCGTCCGGTTCTGCAAAGGAAGTTCAGATCGTCCATCGGTCCCATCTGGTGGAAACGGTGTTTATTCTTCTCAAGCCACTCCACAACTTCCTCGATGCTTTTTCCTTCTTCGCGCAGTTCGTCTGCTTTTACCAGCATCGTAGAAACAGCTGCCGAATAACGCAGGCTGTCGATCACAAAGATCTTGCGCTCCGGATATTTTTCTTTCAGGGTTTCGCATGCCTTGACTGCAAGATTATAGTTTCCGGAAAGTCCGCTGGATAAGGAAAAGGCGATCAGGTCTTTTCCTTCCTTAAGGAATTTCTCATACACTTCAATACTTGCTTCGATACTTGACGTACCGGTTTTATAGATTGCTTTGTCTTCTGCCATCGTGCGATAGTATTCGTCTGCGGAGATTTCCTCCCAGTCCAGATCGGACTTGTGCTCGGTTCCGTCCGGGAACTGAACGTTTGCCTTAATATAGGCAGGAATGTGAAAACGTTCACGCAGATCAGCGGTCATGCTGCAGGATGAATCAGGAATAATTACAAAGCTCATATTTACATACCTCCAATTAATCATTTTGACTCTGTGTTCAGTCTGTGCAAAATCCGGTCTTTACAGAGTCTGTTTTGCGGTAATACACCGTGAAAAATAATTCTATCATTTTTATTTTTAGATAGCAACTTGCGGTTATTTAGGATATACTCAACCCATGCAGACTTTAACACTGGTCCTGATCATTATTGCCGCAGTTATAGATGCATTACTGATTTTTTCTTATTTTTTTTGTAGCTACGTTTAATGTCTCTT
>CAZOHB010000029.1:0-20013 GCA_964579345.1 uncultured Parasporobacterium sp. | reverse complement strand
TCCTGTTTGATGATGTTATGAAGGGACGTCAGCAGAAGGTCTTTCGTCAGGCATGGAGCTGCGTCAAACGTGCGTTTGCGGCTCTTCCGCGTTTTTTCCGGCCGTCAGGACTTTTGATCCTTTTGTATCTGGTGGTCGCGCTTCCACTGATCGGTGTTCGGTTCCTGATGTCTTTTAACAGTTTCATCCGGATCCCGAATTTTATTATGGAACCCATCGAGTCGAGCACAGCCCTTACGATCCTTTACTGGGTTGTGATCGCTGCTTTGGTTGTGCTTGGCTTCTTTTATGCATTTTCTGTATACGGAGTGATCATCGATGATATGAAGCCGAGAGAAGCCGCACGGAAATCCCGGCAGATGATCCGGAAAAACCTGAAAGCTTATATCCGCGGTCTGCTGAAGATGCTCGTGATCGCCGGTGTGATCGGAGGGGGAAGCTGGTTGATCTTCCGTTTCCTTCCGGGCTGGATCCTCAGCCTGATCGGAGAAGATACAGTGAAAAACGCCGGACAGACCGAGACATACTATTTCTTTATGATCCTGATCGTGATGGGCGGCGTTATTCTTTACAATTTTGTCGAAACCATGATCCTTACCTATGTCCTGCTTCGGTATGCGCGGTTTTATGAGGACTTCAGCAAGGAAGAGACAATAACCGCATTCGAACCAAGAACATCCCGCGGGAAAAATATTCCGTTCGTTGTTTCGCTGACCGTGATAGGCCTGATCCTGGTCGCGAGTTCCCTCATCATTTCCAGACACTTTCATGAGATGATTCCGGAAACGGGAAATACACGGGTCATAGCGCATCGGACCGGTGGCGTTTTAGCTTCTGAAAACTCGGTGGAAGGAATTGAAGTGGCCGCTCAAAACGGCTGTGAAGGATGCGAGACCGATATTCGCCGCACCAAAGACGGGCAGTATGTGATCAACCACGACAACACGTTCAAACGGCTGACCGGAGATGACAGGAGCCCGGAGGATATGACCGTTGAGGAGATACGTGAGCTGAGAATCCGGGATACGACCGGAAACGGACAGCTCCTTCCTGTGCCGATGCTGGAGGATCTCCTGAATGCGTCAGAAGGAAAAGTCCGTCTCTATATTGAACTGAAAGGATCCACTGCAGATCAGCAGATGGTAGATGATGTCGTTCAGCTGGTGAATGAAAAATACAAAGTGGATGAAGTTGCGCTCATCTCGCTTGGCTATGATGTGATTCAATATGCGGAGACGCATTATCCGGAATATCTTACCGGTGTCCTGATGTTCCAGGGATACGGAGACCTTGAAGATATGGATTGCGACATGGTCATGATGGAAGAAGATATGCTGACGGATGAACGGATCGAGAACATCCATGAGGCAGGTAAAAAGGTGGCTGCGTGGACGGTCAATACATCAGACGGCCTTCGAAGAGCCATGTCCATGGGCGTGGACTTCGTGATCACAGATCAGCCCGTAAGGGCAAACAATATGATGGATGAGATCAATTCCAGAATGGATCTGGAGATCCTGGAGGATTATCTGTATTACCATCTTGGATTAGATTAATTATGACAGAAAATAACTTATACAATATTATTTTACGGAGGACGAAAAAATGAAAGTACTGTCTTATATCATGGGTGCCATACTCATCATCGGAGGAATTATTTGTCTGTTCAATCCGGGGGATACCTTCCTTGCGACCGGATACATCATGGCAATTGAACTCCTTGTTTTTGGTATTATCGGAATCGTGGACGTTATCATGAAAAAAATGCATCCGCTTTTTCTTCTTGCAAGTATTCCGGCAGCGATCATCGGTATCATCGCGATCATCCGTCCGGGAACAACCCTTGTATTTGATGCATTCATGATCTACCTGTTTGCTGCATGGTACATGCTTCAGGGTATTACAACCATTATCATGTCTGTACAGATGAGACGCGTCGTCAGAGGCTGGGGATTTCCGCTTGCCATCGGAATCATTTCTGCAGTCGTCGGAATCTATACGTTTGTTCATCCGTCGGTTGCAGTCCTTGCGATCGGACTGATGATCGGAATCTTCCTGATCGAATCCGGCATTGATCTCATCGCGATCACTGCTGTGATCGGATCGTCAAAAGAAAAATAGACCGGGGGGAGAACCCGTATAATCGCTTATTCAAATATTTAAACAGGCAATTGAAAAATTCGATTAGACATTTCCGCTTTGTAGGGTGAAAACATAATTACAGACGAAAGTAATAGTATGGAGGGCACAAAAATGCTTAAGTACCCGCATTTGTTTTCACCGATCAAAGTCGGAAATGTCGTTTTTAGAAATCGGATCTTTGCATCGCCAACCGGTTGGGTAGACATCAAAGATGACTGCACGTTAGGGGACAACGCGATTGACTATTATGTTGAAAAAGCGAAGGGCGGCGCAGCCTCTGTCTGTGTTGGAGAATGCCAGGTTGACCGTCCGAGAAGTCCGCGGGGGAACCGGTGCATCGATCTTTTAAATCCATTCAATATTTTTTATCTGGGCAGAATGGCCGACGGGATCAGGCGTCACGGTGCGGTCGCTTCTGCAGAGCTTTCTCATTGCGGCCGTTATGGCGGAAAGGCCATGGGTCCGTCCGAGGGTGAAGTAGACGGGCATCCGGTCACAGCATATACCACAGAAGAAGTCGAAGAAATTATCGAAAATTATGTAAAGTCGGCAGTCAATGCCAAAAACAAGGGCTTTAACATGGTTACTGTTCATGGCGGGCACGGCTGGCTGCCTGAGCAGTTTTTCAGTGAATATACGAATCATCGAACAGACGAGTGGGGAGGCAGCCGTGAAAACCGCGCGAAGTTTGCCGTCACCATCTGTGACAGGATCCACGAAGCATGCGGAAAGGATTTTCCAATCGAATTCCGCATCAGCGCTTCTGAATTATCCCAGGGTTATGACTTCGCAGAAGGCATCGAATATGCCAAAGCTCTGGATGGCCATGCCGATATCATCCACGTATCTCTCGGCGTTCATGGCACGCTTTCCAATGATGAGTGGCAGGTCTGCGCACCGACAATGTTTCAGGAAGAAGGAGCGTTGGTCGAATATGCGGCTGCGATCAAGAAAAAAATGAAATATTCTCTGGTGGGGACGGTCGGCTCCATCTCAACTCCGGAATTTATGGAAGAAGTAATTGCGTCCGGCAAAGCGGACTTTGTGAACTGCGCACGTGCGCTGATCTGTGATCCGTACCTGCCAAACAAGGCGAGAGCCGGAAAGGATGATGAGATCATTCCGTGTATCAAATGCATGAGCTGCTGGTCTTCCATCATGACAGGACTTTTGGTCTGTGCCTTAAATCCGCGTACTTCCCGCGAGGCACAGTTCCCGGAGGGACAGAAGGCAGCTGTAAAGAAGAATGTTGTCGTGATCGGCGGAGGAATCGCGGGAATGGAAGCGGCAATCGAAGCGAAGAAGCGCGGCCATGCTGTCACGCTGCTTGAGAAAAACGATTACCTGGGTGGCGGCATGCACTGTGAGGAAAAGGTGCCGTTTAAGAAATACTTCCGAAAGTATCTGGAATTCCAGATCAGAAATCTGGAAAAAGAAGGCGTCGATGTACGGCTGAATACGGAGGCAACACCGGAGATGATGGAGGCAATGAAACCGGATGCCATCTTAGTATGCGTTGGAAGTACGCCGGTGTTTCCGGATATTCCGGGTATCGATGGAAAAAACGTTGTTACAGCACAATATGCGTTTGAGAATCCGGATAAACTGGGAAAGAAAACGGCAATCATTGGCGGCGGTCTTGCAGGTTGTGAGCTCGCAATCTTCCTCGATATGGAAGGGATCAAAACCGATGTGATCGAGATGGGGAAAGACATTCATGCTCCGGGCTTGGGATCCCTGGCTCTGGCTGTTAAAAGGGAAATGCGAAAACGCGGCATGGAGGTCATCTTCGGAGCAGCGGCTGAAAAGATCACAGACGAGGGACTGTATTATGTTCAGGCTGGCGAAGAAAAGCTGATCAAAGCGGATACCGTTATCGTTGCAGCCGGACAGAAGCCTCTGGCGGAGGATGCATTTGCCTTCGCACCATATGCACCGGAGTTTCAGATGATCGGTGACTGCAGCAGTGTTGCTAACATCATGACAGCGGTTAGAAATGCATATACGATCGCAAGAGATCTGTAAAAGGAGAAAAACGATGTTTGATATTTCAAATTCCGGACTGCAGAAAGGTTCTCTCGATGGAGAGGTTGCAGTCATAACTGGTTCCACAAGTAATGTCGGCAAGGGATTTGCACAGGCAATCGCCTGGGCAGGAGGAAAGGTTGTCATCGTTGGACGTGGCAAAGAACGCGGAATGGCCGTTGCAGATGAGATCAATACCGATTGCGGTGAAGGTACGGCAGTCTTTGTGCAGGCGGATGTATCAAGCGAAGAGGATGTTGCAAGACTGAAGGATAAGGCTTATGCAGCATTCGGCAAAGTTGATATCCTTATCAATAATGCAATGGATATGTCTTTGAATTATTCCATTCTTGAATCCCCGGTCGAAGATCTGGACCGTGCATATGGGATCTCCGCCCGTGCTTTTATGCTTACCGCACATGCGTTTGTCCCTGATATGATCAAACGCGGCCATGGTACAGTCACGTTTTCTACGACGCAGTTCCACTATATTCCGGGAATGCTCGGAGGCAGCGTTTACACAGCGGCAAAGGCGGCTGCGACTTCTGCCTGCATGAGTCTTTCGAATGAGGTCAGGGATACAGGCGTTCATGTTTTCTGCTTTCAGCCTGCCGGTGTTGGCCCGGTTCGGCCGAACTCCGTGAAAGTGGTTACGGAAGAAATGAAGAAGATGCGGATGCCGGGATTTCCGGGCATGGTTACGCCGGAAGCTTCCGGAGCAGCGATGGTCTGGATGATACTTCATGGTGAGCAGATGCACGGAACCGGAGTTATGGTCAGTGATGTATTGAAAGCGATGCAATACCCGTTCCCGTGTCCGGAAACACTGAGAGAGCATCACAGGAAGTACATCGAAGAAATGCCGCTGACATTAATGTTTGGCTACATGATCCACGGCTTTCCGGAATAATAAAAAACAGGGGACCGGATTTCTGTCCCCCGTTTGCATTGTCCGATAAAAATACCGGTATTTATCCCACATTTTTAATGACCGACTTTTGCTTCCATTTTCCGGAACGGTAACGAATAAAGGCAACCAGAAAACCGAAGCACCATCCGAAAAGATTGGACCACCAGATCATGCTCTCGCTCTTTGTGATCGCAACGGAGATGTAGGCGAAAGCAACTCTGCAGACAAAGTTCACAAGGGTTGCAACCATTGCCATCGTGGCATCTCCCGCTCCGCGAAGAAGTCCGGTCGTGATATAAAGGAGTCCCAGAATAAAGTAAAAACTGCCGACGATCCGAAGGTATTCACTTCCTATCCGAATCGCATTTGCACTGGCTTCTGCATCCAGGAACAGGCTGATGAAAAAGTTTCCGAAGAAAAACAGCAGAACGCCCATAAAAATACAGATTCCGATATTTAAAAAGATTGAAACGCGATATCCCTTCGGAACCCTTTCATATTTACCGGCTCCGATATTCTGCGCGGCAAATGTGGAAACAGCATTGCCGATCTGGATCAGAGGAACGATAGCGATTCCGTCGATCCGCATACCGGAGGCATAGGCGGCCATAACATCCGTTCCGAAACTGTTGATCAGGGACTGCATTGCGACAAAGCCCAGTGAGATCACAGAGGAAGTGATCATAGAAGGAATCGCAACTTTTGCAATGGTCTTCAGCATGAAAAGATTAAACAGCTGCGGTTTTTCCTGCGTAGGAAAATTCCTTCGCAGATAAGTGAGCAGTGAAATAAAAGCAATAATGGCTGCAAAATACTGTGAGATCGTTGTTGCAAGTGCTGCTCCGGCAACACCCCAGTGAAACTGAAGGATAAACAGAAGATCCAGTCCGATGTTCATCACGGACGAGATCAAAAGGAAAATCAGGGGCATCCGGCTTTTGCCGAGCGCATTGAATCCGGAGTTTGCGACATTGTAGAAGAACAGTCCGGGGAAACCGGCTGCATAAATATAATAATAGGACTTAGCATCCGGAACGATATGTTCCGGGATCCCGGTAAGGGAAACGATGGCGTTTCCGGAAGACAGACCGATGATCAGAGCGAGAACACTCAGCCCGATGAAGGTCATGAAAGCCGTGTTGAAAGCCGTTTTCATACGTGTATGATTTCCGGATCCATACAGCTGTGAAATAATAACAGAACAGCCAATTGCAAATCCGTTTGCGATCGAAACAAAAACCATGACGATCGAGGCGGTGCTTCCGACAGCGGCTAATGCATCCTGTCCCAAGGTTCTGCCTACAATGATAGAGTCAGCAAGAGAATAAAACTGCTGAAACAGATGTCCGAAGATCATCGGCAGCGCAAATGTAATCAGTGTTCTTGCAGGTTTCCCTGTGATCATGTTCTGAGTCATAGTGTTGTCCTTTATCATTACAAATAATATGAAAATGCCGGAATCTTTTTTATCTTAGGAATAAAGTTTAGACTTTTTCCGGAACTGCGTCAATGTATGGATAGCCTGGGAGGAATCGTGAAAATGATAAGCGAGCAAATCATAGTATAAGTATCCGGAGAAATCAAGGGATTTTGATGTATAATAAAAACAGCTTTTTGATGTCCAATAAAGGAAACAGTATTGTAAAGACAGGAGAAAACATGAATCAAATTGAACGGATCAAAAAAATGAGTGCGATGCTGAAGTCCTCACAGGAGGCCTGCATCGAACTGGACGCAGCGATGACGCGTCTGGCGGAAGCAATTGAAAAATATGATGCGGAGAGAGACCACATTGAGGAACTTTCTGCTTATTATGACAGCGAAAACTGGATCAAGGATTTTTCGGATGATGAAGCAGGGCTTATCCCGAAGGATATTGACCGCGGAGCGCTGTCGGAAGACGGAATCTACAATCTTCTGAGCAATCAGAGATATGTGGAGGATATCCTGCAGCAGTTAAAAGAATATCTGAGTTAGGAGAAGTGCGATGTTTTGTTTTGCCGGACAATTATTGTTTGTAGATCTCAGCAGCGGAACGATTGAAACAAGGCCGCTTCCTGAAGATTATGCGCGGCAGTATCTGGGCGGACCGGGTCTTGGTGCCCGGATCCTTTACGACGAGATGCCGGCGCACGTTGGCGTTTTTGATCCTGAGAGCGTTGTCGGATGGGTCTGCGGTACGCTGAATGATTCCGGTGGATTTATGACCTGTCGCTACACAGTCGTCAGTAAATCCCCGGTTTATAACGGATGGAATGATGCGAATTCCGGCGGCTCTTTCGGACCGGCTCTTCGCAGGGCCGGATTTGACGGAGTATTTGTCCGGGGGATTTCCTCAAAGCCGGTGTATCTCTATATCGATAATGGCAAAGCAGAAATCCGGGATGCTTCCGCATACTGGGGAACGACTACGACATCGGAACTGGAGGACGCCCTTCAGAAAGAACTCGGCAAAAAAGTTGTTGTATCCAGCATTGGCCGGGCGGGAGAACAAAAGAAATATACAGCAGCCGTGATGAACGACCGTCACAGGGCGGCCGGCCGCGGAGGCACCGGGGCAGTCATCGGTTCAAAATTCCTCAAGGCAATCGTAGTCAGTGCGGCAGGCGGAAAGACCGAAATCGCTGACCGGGAGCTGATGGTTCAGCTGAATAAGAAAATGCTCGACTGGCAGATGAACGGCCCTGTGAAGCCGGTTCGCGAAATGTTTGTAAGCGGAGGTACCGGTGCGGCATACGAATCCTCTGTTCTGAGCGGAGATGCCAGTACAAAGAACTGGGCAGGTTCTTATCTTGATCTGGACGAGGAAAAAATCGGCAGTCTGACGAGCGAAGCAATGGACGCCCTCTATCGGGTGAAAAAGTTTGCCTGCTTTGCCTGTCCTGTTGGCTGCGGCGCCATCTATCAGCTGAAGGCAGAAGGGTATGATATTGAAGATACCGGCCGCTCGGAGTATGAGACCTCCGGCGGATTCGGCAGTATGGTTGGCTGCAGCGATCCGCTGACCGTCAATCTCTGCAACACCTGGTGTAATGAATACGGTCTTGATACGATTTCTGTCAGCGGAACCGTGGCATGGGCCATGGAGTGCTATGAAGCAGGGGTGTTCAGTAAGGAAGATCTGGAAGGCATCGAACTGACTTGGGGAAATCATATGGCCGTGCGGGCGCTTACCGAAAAGATCTGTAAGTGTGAAGGAATCGGCGCTGTACTGGCAGACGGGTCCAGAAGAGCGAGCGAAGTTCTCGGCCGCGGGCAGGAGCATCTTGTTACCGCCAATGGCATTGAACTTCCTCAGCATGATTCGCGTCTTGCGCCTCCTCTTGCGCGTACGTTTAAATATGACCCGACTCCGGGACGCCACGTGAAGGGCGGACTGGGGCCTCTTTCCGGCAGTCAGCCTCCGGAGTATAAGAATAACCCGGATGCCTTTGCGGATGATGATGTGAGCGGCGTTGCAGCAGGGGAACTCCGAAACAGCGGCGGCTTCTGTATGTTTACCGACTGGGGTATGTATCCGGGAGGTATGGAAGAATTTCTCAATGCAGGAACAGGATTTGATATGACACCGGAGGAATTCCGCACACTTGGTCTTCGCTGCTTTATGATGCGTCATGCTTTTAACCTGCGGGAAGGATTCCGCCGCAAAGATGCCCATCTTTCCGATCGTATGCTCGGCATTCCGCCATTGAAGGAAGGCCCGCTGGCAGGTATCACTGTTGATGTCGAGAAGATGGCAGACAATTTCTATGATCGTATGGGCTGTGACCGTGACGGGGTTCCTTCCAGGGAAGAACTGGAACGGCTGGGCGGCCTGGAACCTGTGATCCGGGATCTTTATGGAGAGTAAAAGCTATGACCATCTATCTTAAAACCGTTTGTCCGGAGATCATCGGCAGGATCCCAAACGGCGAATATCTTGTTGGTGACGGAGCAAATGCACTGCAGGCGCTTTGCTGCTGCCTTGAAAGCAAGGGGATGAGCATCCCTGAAAAAGAACAGCTTTTGAAATTGCTCTATGTTGTGAATCACCACCATGAAAAACCGGATCATTTACTGAAGGATGGTGACCGGCTTATGGTACTGCGACCTTTAACAGGCGGGTGAATTAAAATACGGAAAAGTATCATTGTGTTGATATATTTGTTTTTTGCATAAAAAAGGAGAAGGACTATGTACGAAACAGCAACGAAAGAGAAGGCAAAATGGAGCTTTCAGGTACCGCCTTCAGCTCCGGATGAAAAAGAAATCGTTGAAACGGTCGAGTGTGATGCCGTCGTAGTTGGCGGCGGAATCGGCGGGTTCAGTGCTGCGTGCAGACTCAGAGAGCTTGGAGCGGATGTGATCCTGATCGAAAAAAGCGGGAATTATTCCGGCCGGGGAGGACATTTTGGCGTAGCAGATTCTTCTCTGATGGAAGAGAAGGGCATTCACAATGATCTGAAGGAAGTTGCGCGCCAGTGGATCCTGATGAGCGGCAATAATGTTGACGAAGAACTGATCTGGCTGTTTCTGAAGCGCAGCAGGGAAGCGATGGACTGGCTGATCCCGAAAACGGTAGAGGCAGGACTTCGCCCGAAGCTGATCGACTGCTGTTATCAGGATGCGCCTTATCATGAGTATCTTGGAGCACACGCTTTTATGCCGGAAAATGCTCTGCGAGGCAGCCATGTGACACGTTCACTCTATGAGGATTCTCTGCGGAAGGGCGTGGAGGTGCGCTTCAACACAGCCGGAACATTGCTGATCCAGGATGAAACCGGAAAGGTTACTGGTATCTATGCGAAAGGGGAGGCCGGATATATTCGTTTTAATGCGCGCAAAGGAGTTGTCCTTGCGACCGGCGATATCGGCGGCGATCCCGAGATGTGCCGGGCGTACGCGCCGGATGCACTTCGTACCCTGGCAAGTCAGTATGTGCCAGCAGGCTGCAATACCGGTGACGGCCATAAGATGGGCCTCTGGGCCGGAGGCGTTATGGCGGAGGAAGTCTTCCCTCTGATGATGCACCCGCAGCATTATGCATGGCAGAATCTGTTTTTCCTTTTTGTGAATAAAGACGGCAAACGATTTATGAATGAGGACTCTTATGTGCAGGGCCGCGCAACGAGTTTCATGCGTCAGCGGGACGGTGTGATCTACAGCATCCTTCCGGGTGACTATATGAAGCATGTGGAAGAAAGCATGCAGTATGGCGGAGGCCTGTTCTGGGGCATCCCGAGGCATGAGTACGGCGTTGATATCGACGTTGAGGAAGGGTGCAAACATTTTGTGAAACTGGCCCTTGAAAACGGAAACGCATGGCAGGCGGATACCATCGAAGAACTTGCAGATCTGATCGATGTTGATAAAGAGCAGTTCCTCAAAACGTTTGCGGAGTATAACGGTTATTGCCATGAGAAGGACGATAAGCAGTTTGGAAAACGTCCGGAGCTTCTTTATCCGCTGGAGAAAGGCCCGTTTATTGCGCTCCGTATCGGTACCGTTTTACTGGAAGTTGTGGGCGGACTGGAGATCAATACAAAGATGCAGGTAATGAAGAAGGACCGCAAACCGATCGAAGGCTTATATGCCATTGGTGACACGACCGGAGGCATGTATGGCCATGAGTATGTAACCACGATCCTCGGCAACAGCCACGGCCGTGCGCTGACCTGGGGCTATATTGCCGCAGAGTCCATCATGAACCTGAAGGATTAAAGGATGAAACCTCTCGTAAGAGGGCAGCCTTCAAAGATATGAAAATCAGGATCAGGGAAGAGTCCTGATGAACAGTGAAAGGAGGGTATTTTATGGGAACCTGGAATGAATACCTGCAGAGCGAGGGAACACCTCCGGAATGGCCTTATCCGATCAAATTCGGGGAGGAGAGAGAGCTCGAGGCAGATGTGCTTGTGCTTGGAGGCGGTATTGCAGGCTGCTGGGCAGCAATCACCGCAGCACGGATTGGTGCAAAGGTTGTCATCATGGAGAAGGGTGACGTACGCCGCAGCGGTGCAGGCGGTCCGGGCTGCGATCATTGGTGCAACGTTCCGGCGAATCCCCACAGCCGTGTAGATCCGGATGAATGGGCCATCGAAGAGATGGAATCGCTCGGCGACTATTCCAACGGCATCGGCATCCAGATTCAATGCCGTGAGGACTTTGACACCTTGCTTGAAATGGAGCAGATGGGCGGAAAGATCCGCGATACGGGGGATGATTTCCTCGGCGTGGAAGGACGCTATGATGATACAAAATTGATGTTTTCTCCGCGCTATAGTGTAGACGGAAGACTCGCGCCTGCGGAAGGCTGGGGAACTCCGGATTACAATCCTCCGGAAAAACGGAAAAATACGGTGATCCGTGTCTGGGGAACGACATTTAAACCGGCATTGAAAAAAGAATGTCAGAAGCTTGGTGTTACGATCCTTGACCGGACAATGGCGACCTGCGTTCTGAATGAGAACGGCAAACAGGGGGCGCGTGTTGTCGGAGCAACGGGCATCAATGTCCGTACCGGCGAGTTTATCATTGTAAAGGCTCCGACCGTCATCATCTCTACTGCAGGCTCCGGTCATATCTATAATATGGATACGGAGCACGGAGGCATTTCCACAATGTATTCCCGCAATCAGTGCGGAGACGGCACTGTCATGGCATGGAAGGCAGGAGCAAAAGTTACGATGATGGAAGCTTCCGGACCGAGCCGTTTCTCGGGAGGACTGAAACATAAATGGTACACCGGAGGCGCAGATGCCAGCTATGAGAATGTTCCGCTTGTCGATGCGGATAATACGGTTCTCCCGGCGCCGACACAGGGCTGGTCTGACGGCGGCACGATGTTCTCTCCGAATGCGAAAGTCATCGCTGACCTCCGTGAGGGCATCCGGACAGGAAAATATAAACTTCCGTTTTATGCAGACTTTGCAGGAATGAAACCGGAAGAGGCTCATGCAACCTGGGATCTTATGCTGACGGAAGAATCCACGACCAAAGTCATGGTGGATACCATGGAGGCGGATGGTTTTGACAAACATAAAGACCAGGTGCTCAATTACACGTTTATTGAATTCCAGCCAAGCCAGCAGTACCGTGAGGCTGCAGGAGGCGGCGGAATTATGACAGACTGGGATCTGATGACCAATGTCGGCGGACTTTATGCAGCAGGCATGAGCATGTTCGCACCGGGCGATCACAGCTATGCAGCGGCGACCGGACGATACGCAGGCCGGAAAGCGGCAGCTTATGCGAAACGTTTTGGCCAGGGCGAAGTGTCAAGAGCCCAGATCGACGCGGAGAAAGAACGTATCCTTGCTCCGACAAAACATACCTCCGGCATCGACTGGAAAGAACTGAACTTTGGCGTGAACCGTGTCATGCAGTATTTCGCCAGCGAGTTCAAGAACGAAACCATGCTGAACATGGGTCTGGACGAGATCGGGCGGATCGAGAAAAACGCGGTTCCGCAGCTCTTTGCACCGGATCCGCATAAACTGATGCGCTCGCTGGAAGATCTCTGTATTATCGAGTTTGCGAAGATCCTCCTGAACGCGATGAAAGAGCGCCGTCTCACCTCACCGAAACTGCGCATCGAACGTCTGGATTACCCGGATAACGATCCGGAAGAAGAAAAGAATTATCTCGCGCTTCATCTGGAGGACGGAAAGGTCTGCTTTGAGCGTATCCCGATCCGTTATTGGGGTAACATGAAAGAACAGTATGAAGCCCATAACCCGGATTATGCCGGAGTATACAAGTCTTGAAAGGAGGAGTGAATGATGAGCAACAAGGTTTATGCGATGCCTAATGTAGCGACACCGAGCATGCCGGTCAGGATCGATCCTGACAAATGCATCGGATGCAATACCTGTGTGGAAACCTGTCAGATCGATGTGTTTATGCCGAATCCGACGAAAGGTCAGCCGCCACTCATTCTTCATCCGGACGAATGCTGGTACTGCGGCTGCTGCGCGATGGACTGCCCGACGGAAGGCGCACTGCATTTCAACTGGCCTCTGCCGCTGAAACCGCGCTGGAGAAATAAGGAGACAGGCAGGGTCAGTCAGACAAGATGAACGGCTTTATTCTTTATTGTTGAAGAAGTTACGAAGAGCAAAGGAGTCTGATAACGGACTCCTTTGTCTGAAAAAGCAGGACTAATTCTGTTTCGTAAAGAATCAGATTGTATTTTAGGAATACATGGTAATAATAGAAGATGTGTGCTATAATAAAGCGGCTTATAAATTTGACTGGTGAATAATAACTATTAATAAAAAGAAGGGGAGTCCTGTTTCATGACTTTATTACTGCAGTTTTTATTGGGATTGCTGCCGATTATCTGGCTGATCATTGCGCTTACAGCAATTAAGCTTCCTGGATATATCGCATGCTCTACATCGATTCTTTTCGCGGCAGGAGTTGCGATCTTTTATAAGACAATGCCGGTGGTGGATACGGCGACTGCCGCGTTGGATGGCGTACTGAATGCTTTGTGGCCGATCCTGCTCGTCATCATTGCCGCGTTGTTTGTTTATAATCTGTCTCTTAAGACAGGCGGCATGGATACGATCAAGAAGATGCTGTCCGGTGTATCGGAAGATAAAAGAATCCTGGCCCTGATCATCGGCTTCGGCTTCGGCTTCTTTATGGAAGGTATGGCAGGCTTCGGTACCGCTGTTGCGATCCCTGCAGGAATCCTGGTTGCGATGGGATTTGATGCCCTTCCGACAGTTCTTGCTCTTCTTATTGTAAATGCAGCGCCGACCGCTTTCGGAAGCGTTGGTGTCCCGACAGTTACGCTGGCGAGCGTTACCGGTCTTTCCGAACTTGCACTTTCGTCGAATACGATCATCATCGAAGCGCTGCTGATGTTCCTTTCCCCGTTTATCATGGTTTGCGTGATCGGAAAAGGTGTGAAGGCTTTGAAAGGAATCTGGCACATCGTGCTGATCTCATCCCTTGCAATGCTTATTCCGGAGTTCGTCTTTGGTATGTTCGTCGGACCGCAGCTGCCGGATATTATCGGCTCCATCGTCTGCATGGTCGTAACAGTTGCGCTGGCGCTTGCTACCAGAAAGCGTCCGGTTCCGGAAGAGTACCGGATGTCCAGACCGGAAGGAGAAGAGAAGATTAAGACAGGTGAAGCTGTAAAAGCATGGTCACCGTTTATTCTGATCGCACTGCTTCTTGTTATCACAAGCAGCCTGCTCCCCTTCATCAACGGACCGCTTTCTTCTATATAAATCAACTGTGAATATTTTTACCGGAGATCCGTCGAAAACGCTTTCCTTTGCATGGATCAACACGCCGGGTATCTGGATCATCATCAGCGGTCTGATCGGCGGTCTGATCCAGGGAATGAAATTCGGCGAGATCGTGAAGACGTTCCTTGGAACGATCGGAAAGAACTGGAAAACCATCGTAACGATCTGTTCCGTTCTGGCAACTGCAAAGATCATGCAGTTCTCGGGCATGACGATGGACGTTGCAGATACTCTGGTGGCCGTGACCGGAAAATACTTCCCGTTCCTTTCTCCGATCGTCGGAACTTTAGGTGCGTTCGTTACAGGAAGCGGAACTTCTACCTGCGTTCTGTTCGGACCGATGCAGGCAAGTACAGCAGAGGCGATCGGCATGTCGCCGGAATGGCTTGCTGCGGCCAACTCATTAGGTGCAGGAATCGGAAAAATGATCTCCCCGTCCAATGTTGCGATCGGAGCAGCTGCGGCGGGACTTGCAGGCAAGGAAAACAAGATCATTGGAGCATCCTTTAAGTATGTCATTATTTTTGTTGTGATCTCAGGCCTGCTTTGCTTTTTCATGCCTGCGATATTCAATCTCTGATTAATAATCAGAAACCATGATCCTGCTTACGAGGTCATGGCTTCTGATGTTTAATAATAATGTTGCTAATTAATATATTAATTTAGAAGGAGGACAGAGTAATGCCCAATTATAACAAGTTGACTCCGGAACTGATCAGCCAGATCAAGGCTGCAGTAAAAGGAACAGTCTATGAGGGCGCAGACATTAACGAAGATTATCAGAAAGACGAGATGCCGATCTATGGTACCCGTATGCCTGATCTTGCTGTCGTTGCTCAGAGCACAGAGGATGTAGCTGCAATCGTAAAGATCTGTAATGAAAACAAGATCCCGGTTACCCCGAGAGGAGCAGGAACAGGTCTTGTTGGCGCTGCAGTTCCTGTTGCTGGCGGCGTACTGATCGATATGAGCAAGATGAACCGTATCCTTTCCTACGATCTGGATAACATGGTCGTAACGATCGAACCGGGTGTTTTGCTTCAGGATCTTGCAAATGACTGCAGCAACCAGGGTCTGATGTATCCGCCGGATCCGGGCGAAAAACTTGCATGCGTCGGTGGTAACGTTGCTACAAACGCAGGCGGTATGCGTGCAGTAAAATACGGCACAACCCGTGATTATGTAAGAGCAATGACCGTTGTTCTTCCGACCGGTGAGATCACACACTTCGGAGCGAAAGTTTCCAAGACAAGCTCCGGATATTCCCTGATCGATCTGATGATCGGATCTGAGGGAACCCTCGGAATCATCACAGAACTGACACTGAAGATCATTCCGGCACCGAAGGTCATCACAAGCATGATCGTTCCGTTCCCGGATCTTGCAACTGCGATCGCAAATGTTCCGCGTATCAAGAACGCAAACCTCGATCCGCAGGCGCTTGAGTTTATGGAGAAAGAAGCACTTCTTGCTTCTGAGCGCTATATCGGAAAGAGCACCTTCCCGAAGGAAGTGGACGGCGTTCCTGCAAACGCATATCTGCTGATCACCTTTGACGGCGATTCCGAAGAAATCGTTAACAATAAGATCGAGCAGGCTGTTGATATCGTTATGGAAAACGGAGCAATCGATGTTCTGATCGCAGATACTGCTCCGAAGATGAAAGACGCATGGGCAGCACGCTCCAGCCTTCTTGATGCAATCCTGGAAGAGACAAAGCTTCTTGATGAGTGCGATGTCGTTGTTCCGGTTAACGAGATCGCAGACTTTCTTACCTTTGCTACGAAGGCAGGTGAAGAGTGCGGACTTACCATCAAGAGCTTTGGTCATGCAGGCGATGGTAACCTTCATATTTATCAGTGCAGCAATGATCTTGATGAAGAAGAATTCAAGAACAGAGTAGAAAAATACTTCCATATTCTTTACAAGAAAGCGACCGAAGTTGGCGGTCTTGTATCCGGTGAGCATGGAATCGGTCTTGGAAAGATCCGCTTCCTGGAAGAGAGCATCGGCAAGAAGAACATGGAACTCATGTATGGTATTAAGAAAGTCTTCGACCCGAACATGATCCTGAATCCTGGTAAGGTCAGCTACGAACTTGGCAGCGAAGAAGCAAGAGAGGCTGAGATCCCGGCACTCCAGGGAGGCAGCGCAGCAGCAGCGGCTCCGGCTGGAAATGCAGCTCTCAATGCAGCAGCAGCGAATGTAGCTCAGGCAGCAGCAAGCGTCGCACAGGCAGCAGCTAGCGTTGCTGCAGCAGCTCTCGGACAGCCTGTTGCAGCAGTTGCAGCAGCTCCGGCAGCGGCACCTGCACCGGCAGCAGCACCGGCACCGGCTCCGAAGGCAGAGGCTCCGAAGAAAGAAGAAAAACCGGCAGCAAAACCGCTCAAAGGTATCGCAGCGCTGAAGGCTGAGATGGCTGCAAAGAAAGCGGGAGCAAAGAGTGAAGCTCCGAAGAAAGAAGAGCCGAAGAAAGAAGCTCCGAAGGCAGCAGCACCGGCTCCGAAAGCAGCTCCGGCTGATGATGGCCCGGCAAAAACAAAACCGCTGAACATCTGCGTTTGTGTAAAACAGGTTCCGGATACAACAGAGATTAAGATCGATCCGGTAAAACATACACTGATCCGTACCGGCGTTCCGAGCATCCTGAACACCTTTGACGGATATGCACTTGAAGCAGCAGCACGTCTGAAAGACAAGAACCCGAACATCAACATCTACGCGATCTCCATGGGACCGGAGCAGGCGAAAGCAGTTCTGAAAGAAGCCCTGGGAATCTGCGCTGACAAGGTCTTCCTGGTAAGCGGAAGACAGTTCGGCGGATCCGATACACTGGCAACTTCCTACATCATTTCCGAAGCTGTCAAGATGGTTGAAAAACGCGAAGGCATCAAGTTTGACATGATCTTCTGCGGCAAGCAGGCAATCGACGGCGATACCGCACAGGTTGGTCCGGAAATGGCTGAACACTTAGGACTTCCGCAGGTTACCTACGGACTTGAGTGCAAGGAAACAGACGATGAGAACGGCCTGATCATTACCCAGGAAGGTGATGACGGAAGAAACATCATCGAAGTTCAGATGCCTTGCCTCGTAACCTTTACGAAACCGAGCTTTGATCCTCGTTTCCCGACGGTCAAGAGAAAAATGATGGCAAACAAAGCTGAGATCCCGGTGATCACAGACAGTGAGGAAGACTTCCCGGATATCGACCGCGAGAGAATCGGTCTGAAGGGATCTCCGACAAAGGTTAAGAAGACCTACACACCTCCGCAGAAAGAAGGCGGTGTACGCTTCGAAAAAGAATCCGATGATGACACAGCGGATGTATTAGCTAAGAAACTGTTTACCGCGCTGAACGATGCGCATGTACTGTAAGAAAGGAGGGATTTGAAGATGGAAGCTAAAACAAAAGATTTATGGGTATTCATCGAGACAGATTCCGAAGGAAAACCCAAGAACGTAGGACTCGAGCTTTTAAATCCCGGCCGTGAGCTTGCAACTGCGCAGGGAGGAAAGCTTGTTGGTATCGTAATCGGTGTGAATACCGAGGTCGCTGCAAAGGCAGCAGGAAACTTTGGCGCAGACTGCGTGATCTGTGTGGAAGGAGAGGAATATAAAAACTACACAACCGATGCGTACAAAGAGGCACTGGTTCACCTGATTGAAAAATATGGCCCGACGGCAGTACTGATCGGTGCTACCAATGTTGGCCGTGACCTTGGCCCGGGTATTGCAGCAAGACTTCGTACCGGTCTTACCGCAGACTGCACAGGTCTTTCTATCGACGAAGAGACAGGAAACGTGAAGTGGACCCGTCCGGCATTCGGCGGAAACCTGATGGCTGAGATCATGTGCCCGGATACCCGTCCGCAGTGTGGTACTGTCCGTCCTGGCGTATTCAAAAAGCCGGAAGAGACAGGAAAAGAAGCTGAGATCATCAAAGAAGATTTCCACGTACCGGCAGAGAAGATCCGCATGAAACTGATCGACGTGATCAAAGAAGTCGGTGAGACAGTTGACCTCGAAGGCGCTGAGATCATCGTATCCGGCGGACGTGGTGTCGGCGGACCGGAAGGCTTTGATGTGATCAAACAGCTTGCTGATGCACTTGGCGGTGTTGTTGGTTCTTCCCGTGCATGCGTTGATGCCGGATGGATCGCACATTCCCATCAGGTAGGTCAGACCGGAAAAACAGTTGCACCGAAGATCTATGTTGCATGCGGTATTTCCGGAGCAATCCAGCACGTTGCCGGCATGAGCGGATCTGACTGCATCATCGCGATCAACAAAGATCCGGATGCAAGCATTTTCGGTATTGCTGACTATGGTGTTGTAGGCGACCTGTTCCAGGTAATTCCTGCATTTATTGAAGAAATCAAAAAAGCAAAAGCTTAAATGATATAGTAAAGAAAAAAGTGGCGCCGGCCCCCTCCGGCGCCGCCTGATAAAAAAGAAGGAGAAAAAAACAATGGACTTTTTTAATGACGAACTCCATCAGGAAATGGTAGATATGTATCGTAACTTCGCAGAGAACGTATGTGGACCGATCGCTGCAGAGATCGATGAAGAAGAGCGTTTCCCGGAAGAGACTTTCGCACAGATGGCTGAGCTTGGTCTCATGGGTATTCCGTTCCCGGAAGAGTACGGCGGAGCTGGACTTGATGAGCTTTCTTATGCACAGTGTGTAGAAGAAATCTCTAAAGTATGTGCTTCTACAGGCGTTGGTCTTTCCGCTCATACTTCTCTTGGCGCATGGCCGATCTACAAATTTGGTACAGACGAGCAGAAAGCAAAATACCTGCCGGACCTTTGCACAGGTGCAAAACTTGGTGCATTCGCTCTGACAGAGCCGGGCGCTGGTACTGATGCAGCTGGACAGAAGACTATCTTCGAAGACAAAGGTGATTACTACCTGGTTAACGGAAGCAAGATCTTCATCACAAACGCTGGTTATGCTGACGTATTCATCGTTTTCGGTATGACAGACAAGTCTCAGGGAACAAAAGGAATCAGCTGCCTGATCATGGAAAAAGGCATGCCGGGATTCACTGTTGGAAAACATGAGAAGAAGATGGGTATCCGCGGATCCAGCACCTGCGAACTCGTATTTGAAGATGTACAGGTTCCGAAGGAGAACCTCCTTGGGGAAGTAGGAAAAGGCTTCAAGATCGCTATGATGACTCTTGATGGCGGACGTATCGGAATCGCTGCACAGGCACTTGGAATCGCTGAAGGCGCTATCAACGTAACAAAACAGTACGTTAAAGAGCGTGAGCAGTTTGGCCGTGCAATCGCTAAATTCCAGAATACACAGTTCGAGCTTGCTAAGATGCAGGCTGCTACAGACGCTGCAAGACTGCTGGTATATCAGGCTGCAGACGCTGTTGACAAAGGACTTCCGTATACTTATCTCGCAGCAGAAGCGAAACTTGTTGCAGCAGCAAACGCAAGTGACGTAACACGTCGCTGCCTGCAGCTCTATGGTGGATATGGCTACACAAGAGATTATCCGATCGAGCGTATGATGCGTGATGCTAAGATCACTGAGATCTATGAAGGAACAAGCGAAGTTCAGATGATGGTTATCTCCGGACAGATGTTCAGATAAGAAACCGGATTCGGCAATCACAGAGAATCAAGAAAGCCCTGAGGATTTCCTCAGGGCTTTTTGTCGGGACAGGGGGATGG
>CAZOHB010000028.1:0-20354 GCA_964579345.1 uncultured Parasporobacterium sp. | reverse complement strand
GCATAATGTATTTGGGCTGATGTGTGATGATCTGCGGGCGGTTTATCGGGAGCTAGAGAAAGTAACCGACTGAGAGAAATCGTTAAAGTCAAGAATGTCATAATGAGCAGAAACAGTGAAAGCTAGAACAAAAAAGATATCACACCCAAGGGGAGGGGAGTGGCCGGAAACGGCTCTCTTGCCTACCGAAAATGTGATATAATTAATAGTCATATTCGATCTTTTGATAATATTGAAGTATTTTTTGCGAATATAATAATGCATATTTGAATTGGGGGGACGTAAAAAATGAAAAAACTGTATAGACCAGTTATTGGTTTGTTGGCAGTCCTGATGGTTCTGCTGTCTATGTCTGTCATGATTACTCCAAAGGAAACGGATGCTGCAGCGGTGAAAATGACACTTGAAGAATTACAAAAGAAGTTTCCGGATGGCCGCTACTGGAATGGAGGAAACCCGGATAAGACTACAAAAACAGCTTGCAGTGATCATGTTAACCAGGCTGGGCCTGTCGGAAACCGCTGTAATATGTTTTATGATAAGGCAACAAAATATTCATTATACCAATGCTGGGGGTTTGCTTTTAAACTGGGCTATGATGCATTTGGCACATTTCCTGGTTCCTGGACCAAAAAAGATAATCTGGATTCACTGAAACCTGGCGATATCGTCAGGTATGGAAATGGGAGCCATGTGATTTTTATTACTGCTGTATCAGGTGATAAAGTCAAGTTTGCTGACTGTAATAAAAACACAACCTGCCAAATAAGATGGAATGTCTCTGCAACAAAAGATGACATTCCCATCAAGAGCATAAAAGCTGCAAAAATGGAAGGGGATGGAGTTTATTCTGCTCCGACGCCTTTGGGAAAAACGTTTACTGTGAAATACAATGCGAATGGCGGCAAGGGAAGCATGAAGAATACCATTGTGCCGTACGGGGTCAGCACAAGTCTGAGAGCTAATTCATTTACCCGGGACTGGTATAAATTCAGCGGATGGAATCTGTACAAACACAGCTCAAAGCAATGGTATTATACAAACGGTTCAAAGACCGGATGGTATACGAAAGGCAGCCAGCCGGCAGGATATAAATTGGAGGTCTATAAAGACAAACATAAAGTTGCATGGACAACAAATATTGATAAAGATACAATCGAAGTTTTTGCTGTATGGAGCCCTGCGAAGACATTCACAGTGCGCTATAACGCAAACGGTGGTAGCGGAAGTATGGCGGATACTGTAGTTGGATATGGCATCGGAGATTATCTGCGTTCCAACACTTTTACGAGGAAGGGTTTTGAGTTCGGCGGATGGAACCTGTATAAACACAGCTCTCAACAGTGGTATTATACGAACGGTTCTGATGCCGGATGGTATGCCGAAGGAAACCAACCTGCAGGCTATGAGCTTGAAATATACAAAGACGGAGCCAAAGTAAAATGGACATCTGAAAAGGATAAGGATATTGTTGAACTGTTTGCAGTATGGAACCCGGTTGCAGCAGAGCCTGCCGCTGGAGCGACCGTTGAAACTAACGAAGGCATAGTCAGGATCATATCTGCCACCGATAAAACAGTGATCCTTAACAAATCAAGGAATTCCAAATCAGTCACAGTTCCTGCATCTGTAACGATCGAAGGACAAAAATACAAAATAACCGAAATTGGAACAAAAGCTTTCATAGGCAAAAAAATCCGTACAGTAACGATTGGCAAGAACGTGAAGACAATCAAAAAGAATGCGTTCAAAGGTTCCAAAGTGACAAAGGTGATCCTGAAGACGAAACTCCTGACGAAATCATCTGTCAAAGGATCGCTGAAGGGCTCAAAAGTAAAAACGGTCCAGGTAAAAATAGGAACGAAAAAGGTGAATAAGACCTATATGAAGAAGTATAAGAAGATTTTCACAAAGGCAAATGCAGGTAAGAAGGTTACGGTTAAATAGTAGGTGACGAGGAGGGGTGTTCTGTCCCTCCTTGTATATGTGATTGAAACTCGCTTCAGGGAAAATCGGCAGGAGACAGATAAAACGCGGGAAGAACTGATTGAAAAAGGGTATGAACCCTACAGGCTGTGCAAGCAGTGAGAGTAATCTAATGGACATGAAGGATGGATATAATATCGAGATTGTATTGCTCTTGCAAGTCAAATGGTTCATGGTTTATTTTACTAACGATATTTGATTTCTTACCGTTCTCACCATTTGGCACTACACGTCTATTTACCATTCTAAAAGTAATAGGCGTGTTTTTGCGTCGTTCGAGATGTAGCCATAGAGATGCCACGCCTTATGAGAGGTTTCAAGAAAATAATTGACACATACTACACTTAAAGTGTAAAATTACACCATATTTGTTCGCCATTGACATATTTGAACCGTTAATAAAAAGAAAGAAATGGATAAAACAGTATTTGTGAAAAGAATGAGCGAACTCCTGAAACCGGTGCGGGCAGAGTATTCGCTGAATCAGGAAGAGATGGCCGTGATCCTGGGCATTTCCAAAAAGACGCTGGTCGAAACAGAGAAGGGACGGAGGCAGCTTGGCTGGACAGAAACTACAGCGATGGCATTCATTTTTGAGCAGAGCAGTATTCTTCAAAGCGCCTTTGGTGGAGAGTTAGGCGACATGATCCGCGCAATTGCGTTTGAGAACGTGACTATTACGTACCCGCAGACGATGGGCGGAAAGGTCTGGTGGAATACGATTGCCAAGGAGAAAGAATATAAGATCCAGCAGAACCTGATATCAAAACACTATCGGCTCTTAAACCCGCAGGACCAAAGAATCGCATCCTCGTTTAACCGCAGTAAGATTGAAGATTGCCTGCAGTTGCAGTTAAAGAAGGATTTATAAAGCTATGACAGCAAAACAAGAAGGAAGAAAGAAGGATAAGAAAGACACAGTTATCAAGATCTTTGGTGTTGCTATTATAGGAGTAATCGGGACTTTTTTAACACTACTAGTTGTTCTTGGGATTCTTGTGATGTAGGGGATGTAATCAAGCAAGATCTAATTATGAAAACAACGGAAACTGCTTGGATTTTGGCGTTTTGTCATTGAAAGGAAAACTCGTTATGGGAGATACGACGTTTATTACATTCTGTATCATTATTGGAGCAAGTATTTTGTTTTTAATCATTGGTCTTTACTTATTTATTTCAGACGATGATAAAGCAAAAAAAGAAGGAAGAAAGAAAAATTGGAAAGTAACGGTTTTATTTATCATTAGTATGATTCCTTTTGGTTCACTCGTGACTTTTTTAGTTCTGATAATTGTTCTTGGTTCATTAGGGATTTGGAGTATGTGATTATGACTGACCGAAAATTTATAAGAATACTGATTATTGTGGCTGTGATCGGCCTTGTGTTGACGATTGCACATGCAGTCTATATCGGGTATTCCTATCCTCGATCTTCCATCATACAGTTTATTGCAAGGGAGCTCTGGTTTTGAAAAAGAAAATCATTATCGTTGGGATAATAGCGTTCTATGTTATCGTAAACGTATTCTTATATATAACTATTACAAGCCGTCTCGCGAATAACTTCAGCGGTACGGGACAGCTGAAAATGATCGATGTATCTAAATTCCTGCCTTTTGAGGAGACATCAGAGCTTGCAAGAACGGGTTCATCTCTGAAATTCCGGAAAGACGAGGATCTTCCTGTTTTGGATGGTGCGGCTGCACTTGTTCCAGTCTACGCATCGGTGATCGAGAATTGTTATCCGGAAGGGACCGTGACATATGAGGGCGGTGAGTTTTCGGATGATAATTATTATGGCGAGAATTTTGCGCCGGACAGTATCATGCAGTATCAGAATACCGTCAGAGGTTTTGATGCGCTTGTTGAAGGCTCGGTTGATCTTTTCTTTACCGCCCATCCTTCGAAGGAACAGATGGAGCATGCGCAGGGAGAAGGTGTTGACCTGGAGATCGTGCCGGTTGGTTTGGAGGCGTTTGTTTTCTTTGTCAACAAAAAGAATCCTGTAAATGAATTGACAACGGAACAGATCCGTGCGGTTTATCGCGGGGAGATTAAGGATTGGAGCAAGCTGGGCGGTGCATCGAGGCTAATCAATCCGTTAACAAGAGTCAAAGGTTCCGGAAGCCAGACCATGATGGAGAAGTTTATGGAAGGGGATATGATCTCTTCCAGAGACCCATTTTCTATATTTGGGGGAGCAATTGGTTATTCTTTCCGTTATTATTTATCAGGAATGGTCGCGGACAGTCGGGTAAAGATGCTTTCGGTGGATGGCATATATCCGGACGCAGAGAACATCCGGAACGGGACCTATCCAATCAGCACAAATTTCTATGTCGTTTATCGCAAAGACAATCAAACTAAAAATGTTGACCGCTTGGTTGAATGGCTGTTATCGGAAGAAGGGCAGACTATGATTGAGGCCTGTGGGTATGTAGGATTACCCGGCGGAAAATGAAATAGATGAAAGGAACATACTCTCTGAATTGAATATATACTATGAACAGAGCTGTCACAAAAAGGGATGGCTGACAAGGGGGTCAGTAAGGGGGTTAGCGACACACACGGATCGCATCCTTTCCTGGTTTTATAGGCTTTTTTTGAGACCGGAAGCCTTCAAATCTGGTTGTCGCCTCGAGGTGAGAATCCCGAAAAACGTTGAGGAATCAGGGCTTTTTGGGATTTTTCTTTTTGGGAATTTGGTCACCACTGGTCACCACTTTCTATTTCAAAGGTGTATTCATGGAATTTCTTAATTTTTCTGAAATATCCAAGTCTTTGATATATTTCATTGTCATCTCGGGTGTCGTGTGATGAAGAAGCAACTGTACCTGATATATATCGTGGGTTTTTAGATATAAAAAAGTAATTTGAAGGATCTAGACAAAGGCGGAAAGAAATAAAGCATATTAGGGAACAGAGAAGGGCATTAGTGCCAGCCATTCTGTCAGGAAAGAATAAATGGAAAAAAATAGTACTGTAACACCCTCAGATTACAAAGAAGGAAAAAAGTAATGAATTATAAATTGTTAAAAGGGTTTTTAGATTTTTTCCCTAAGGGTAATATATGTGAATTATTAGCTGCTTATCAAAAGATTTTAGAAGGTAGAATAGAAAAATATCATTGCTTATACGAATTATATTTTGTTCTGATTAATTTGAGCCAAGTATATATAGAATACGATGATGGTGCCGATGAGATCCATGAAGTGTATAGTCTTGAGGTCTTCAGCGGTGAATTAAATCGATACATAGCAGAGTATAAGGAAAAATATGGTGTAGATTTAAGCATACCGGATGAGAATTATGAGCCATTAACAGAAGGAATAATAGAAGGAACTGCTAAGATGAAGTAAATATAAAAGAACCTGCCACGGTGATACATGCTTCATTGATCAGCGAGGAGAACCGGCAGGAGACAGATAAAACGCGGGAAGATTACAGTGAAGAAAGGACTTGCGAAGGGAACTTATAAGATCACGGTGAAAGTTACTGCGGCTGGAAATGTTAACTATAACAAAGCAACTAAGACTGTCACGGTGACGATAAAGGTGAAGTAATACGGAACGAGAGAAAGTTTAAAGAAAATATAGGAAATAAAACAAGAGAAAAGGACCCCTGTACCGTTTCCGGTATAGAGGTCCTTCCAACGTAATAGCATATCAGCAATGGGTTGCTGTTATTGTTTTTCGTACATCTGTGCTACAGACAATCATCTTATTTCACGCGGATCGTGATCTTCTTTGTAACAGTAGTCTTTTTATAGTTTGCGGTTGCAGCTGTTGTGATCTTGACCTTCAGAGTATACTTTCCTTTCGGAAGACCTTTCTTGATCGTTACTTTTCCCTTGGAGGAAACCTTGATATACTTCTTTGCTTTCTTTGTTACGGAAGCAAGCTTGTATGTCTTTGCGGCCTTGCCAAGATCTGTTGCAGAGATCTTAAAGGACTGAGCTTTCTTCTTGATCTTGCTGGCTTTATAGGTCTTGCTTGCAGGCGTATACTTTTTGATCTTGTTTGCTGCTTTGCTGATCGTAAAGGTTGCAGATAACTGTCCTGCATATTTCGGACTGTCGCTGACTGCTTTCACAGTAACCTCAGCTGTACCGGCAGCCTTGTTATTGCTGTAGGAAACCGTATAGTTATCAGCAGCAATCTCATTTCCGTTCACATCGTAAACTGTGACGGACGGTTTCACTTCTTTGCCGGTGTATGTATAAGCGGTCTGATCAAGCTTCACACTGCCGAGGTTCAGAAGCGTGGTATCGAGTGTTGTAAACGGCTGCGGATATTTCTCGAACCGGTCACCTTTGGTAAATCCACGTGAGATCTCAGGAGATGTATTTAATTGAGTTAAAGCAGCTACAGATTCGAAGTACCAGTGCTTTACAGTCCATTTTCCATCTATTTTCTCCAGTTCCCAGAAATACTTTCCGCAGGCATTGAAGTAAGCAGTCTCTCCTTCCGGAATATCCTCCACGGCCCAGATTGGATTCGCCTTTAATACCAACGAAACATTGGTGTAAGTATGCTCAGCCCATACCGCTTTTGCGCTTTGTCCATCTTCACTGAATTCAATACAAGGAGTTGTTACGGTGTGGAACGGAGGGACTAATTCAGCTCCAACCGAATCACTATCAAATCTTTGAAGTCGATTGATGACATCCTCTCTCTTCACATAATCAGGTGCATTAAAATTCAGAGTTTTAAAAGATAAATAGCAATCAGGATTCGGCAGGATACACTTTTCGCTCATTTTCATGATTTCTGCACGTTTCAGAGAGCTGACCCATCCTGTTATCATGTTTTCAATCGTAAACTGATCAGCAACATAATCGCTGTTCTTTGTTCCTTTCGTATCTATCGGTGCATACCAGTTTGGCTGGTCAGATGATAAACGGTCTCCACCTAACGGGCCAACAACCGATTTGTAAGCTATTTCCGGAAGGGAAACAAGCGGAGTAACAACAAAGGAATTGATCATCCATACGCCATCAACCTTACTGTAATCGCAGTGGATCTGGCAAAGATTTCTTACAACTGGAACTTTTTCATTCGTGTTATCGAATGCTTTCCCCTTGAATTCAAAGGTCTGTGACCAAAACCAGCCTTCTGCGGTATTTCCGTCAGCACTGACATTGATGGTCGGGTCCATCTGATAGTAAAGGGAAATATATTTTCCTTCATTCGCTTCTTCCATCTCAGCCAGCTTATCAAGCGTTGCATCGATTGCTTCTTTGCCTTTGCTTGGTGTTTCGAAAAGATTTGCAAGATCTAAGACCGTATCTTCTGCATCAATGAAATAGTCTTTCACATCCCGAAGATCTGATTCATAGAAATATGCCATCATTCTCTGGATATCTGTAAAATCTTTTGCGTTTGTTTTCACTGCAGCATCCTGAACAGAAACTTTGTCATAGCTGAAGTCAATTGCTGTCTTGGTATTTTCATAAGCAGCAGGCTTAAAGGATTCCATGTACTGCCAGGTCATAGCGGCGATCTTCATCTCGCCGTTTACCATCTTGTATTCCGTATCCATATGGGTAAAGCATGTCTCGCATGTAAACGGAGCAGCTTTGCTGATAAAATAAGAATACGTATCATAAGAAGTCCTTCCCCCGTTTCCTTCGCTGTTTACAACAAAGTTCGGAGAGTGGTTCAGATGAAGGTCAAACACTGAACTGTCGTCACGGAGCTTTTGGATAGACTGCAATACTGCAGCAGCTTCCTCTGCACCATTTGCAGTATAGAAGACATCATCATATTCAATTGTAAGAGCGCAGTCTCCGGTAAGCAGAGCATTGATCTTGTCCAGCTTGTTGGCGTTAAAATATGTGATAAAAAGCCCCTGGACATTTTCCATGTCGGTTACAACATCAGCTGTTTCATCGGTTATGTTGGACTTTGCCGAATCATTCAGGAAGTCATATCCGTCATACGAATAGCCTTCCGCTGCAAGTGTTTTTGCAGGACCGGTAAAGATGCATACAGAAAACAGCATTGCAATTAACAGCAGGACACTTACCGCTGTTGTGATAGTACGTTTCTTTGTCATTTTCTTCTCCTTTTTCTTTGCTTTTCAAAAAAATAGTGCAAGGCTCATTATAGCAAGGCTGTAACATGGACGGAGCGCGTTGCTTGTAAAACAGCATGGAAGAAAATGTGCAATCTTGTATAACATTTGCTGTCCAAAAAGAGGTACAATATGAATTTAAAAGTCTCAAAAAAAATCACAAAGCTGAAGGCAAGAGCGGAGGGAGACTTCCGCTCTTTGAATTAGAAACACACATTTCCATATTCGATATAATTGAGAAAGCTAATACAAATCCTTTGCAATGATTTCTCCTGCGAGTGTTGCAAAATCATTGCTGGACATATTCGGTTGCTTGAATAGCCAGTAGGTGAATAGGCCGATTACAGAAGAAACGGTTGCCTCGACTTGGAAGGCAATCCTCTGACTGTTCATCTGATCATAGGTAAACTTACGTTTAAAATCTTCACGAATCTCTTTTTTCCAGTTATAGAGAAATCGATTATTTGAATTAACGCTGAGTAGACGTTCAAAAAGAACGGAGTGTTTTTTAATATAATTGCAGGTTTCAAGAAGTTGAGGAATCGGCTTGGAGTAGTCGTGCTGTTTTATATCAAAAGACAAAAAGTTATGATAAATATCGCGTAGATCTTTTAGAATTTTGACCTCGATTTCTTCTAACACCTGATACTTATCATCATAATATTTATAGAATGTAGTTTTTGAAACACCAGCTGCCTTGCAGAGCTCTTGGATGCGGATAGAATCTAATCCTTTCTCTATGTATAGCTCTGTAAAGGTATCTTTAATATGTTCTTGCGTCTGAAAACGATTTGCCTCGAAACGATTTGAGTATTCCATACCACTGTCCTCCTATTGGAATTCTATCAGAAATTCCCAGCAATAGGTTGACTTTTTGCCCTCAAAAGTTCACTTTGTAAACTTTTGTTACGCTTTATTGCTTCCTGATGGTTTTCGAAAATGATAAAACCGGATTGAGCAAAAACAATATAGCTTTTAAGGAGGTATTGATATGGCAGAGTATACATGGATTACGAAAGAGTTTGATGGAGAGAAAATTGAGGTCGCATACAGAAAACGGATTCCAATTGATGAAAATGGCTTTTTTGGGGGATGGGGCTGGTATGGCCCGTTGAATCAAAGGACCTATGAAGCAGCTCCGGGGATTATTTGTGAGCAGGATGTTGCAGTACAGCTGAGAGACGGGACCACGATATATACTGATATCTATCGTCCTGATACGACTGAAAAGGTTCCTGTGATTATTGCTTGGAGCTATTATGGAAAACGGCCGAGTGATTTCAAACCGTTTGGAGTGATGGGCGTTCCGATGGGTGCGGTTTCCGAGATGACAAAAGTTGAAGGGCCAGACCCTGCGTTTTGGTGCAGAAACGGCTATGCAATTGCTAATCCGGACCCAAGAGGTATTGGGAATTCGGAAGGAAAGACGACTGTATTCGGAACCCAGGACGGAAAAGACGGATACGATTTTATTGAATGGTTGGCAGCACAGGAGTGGTGTAACGGAAACGTTGGAATGAGCGGTAATTCCATGCTTGCTGTTACGCAGTATTTCATTGCGGCAGAGCAACCGCCACACCTGAAGGCAATTGCTCCGTGGGAAGGTTTTTCAGATCCGTTCCGCGAAACTTATTTTGAGGATGGAATTCCGTGCATCGGTTTTGTTGAGTTTGCCTGCCTGAACCTTGGAGGCATTCAAGGACAGCTGATTGAAGATCCATGTGAAATGGCAAGAAAATATCCATTTGATAATAAATACTGGAGAGATAAATGCCCGAAATTTGAAAACATTAATGTTCCTGCTTACATTTGTGCAGGGTGGCAGCATATTCATCTTAGAGGAACGTTAAATGTTTTCAAAAACATTTCTTCATCTGATAAATGGATTCGTTTCCACAGAGAATTTGAGTGGCCGGATTACTACAGCACAGAAGGTTTGAATGATCTGAGACTATTCTTTGACCGTTATCTGAAGGGTATTCGCAATGGTTGGGAACTGACACCCCGGGTTCGTCTTCAGGTTATGGATTCTTATGATCTTGATTATCAGACAAATCGCCCGGAGAATGCATTCCCACTTGAAAGAACGCAGTATCAGAAACTGTATCTTGATGCATCGGATCATTCTTTGAAAGAGGTACCGGTGGAAACTCTGGCTAGCGCTTCTTATGACGCAGTGGAAGGAAACACGACATTTACAATTCAGTTTAATAAGGATGTCGAGATTACTGGTCACTCTAAACTTAAGCTCTGGGTAGAGGCGCGTGGAAATGATGATATGGATTTGTTTATCACGATGCTTAAACTGTCTGCGGAAGATGAGTTTATGCCGACATGGGTGTTTGGAGGGCAACGTCATCCTGGAGCCTGGGGAAAGCTTCGGGTTTCTCATCGTGCTCTTGATACAACAAAAGATAATTCTATTGTCCCGATTCACTCGCATCTGAAAGAAGAAAAGCTTTCAGAAGGTGAAATAGTTCCAGTTGAAATCGAGATTTTCCCAATTAGTCGTATCTGGCATAAAGGGGAAAAACTGCAGATCAGGGTTGCAGGACATTACATCAGAGATCCATGGTTTGAACCATTTACCTGGGAGCTTTGCAACAAGGGAACTCATGTAATCCATACTGGTAGAGAGTATGATTCATATCTGCAGATTCCAGTTATTCCTGCAAGGCTTCAGGCTGGAGAATTCGTTCGTCGGTAGAAAGGGGAAGTGCGATGAGCCTGTATGAAGACAGAGTTGAACTCTTCTATAAGAGTGTGCATTTTGAAAAAGTTGACTATATTCCTTTTTCTGCCTGCGCTAGCGCAGCCTGGTCAAAATTGGGAGGGATGGTATTAAGAGATTATCTCCAGGATTATGAAAAGGCACTCGACGTTAATATTCGCTGCTCAAAGGAGTTTGGAGCCGACAGTGTGCAGGGTGTTTTGGAGTGCCCGTTTCTTTCGGCGAATAACTGGCTTTCTAATATTGCGATGCCGGGAGATCCAGGCGTTGGGGAGGATGATCTGTGGCAGATCAAGGAAAAGGAACTTGTCCGGTTTGATGATTATAAATTCTTAGAAGAACAAGGATTTGATGCTTTTGAATCAGAAATTCTTTCTAGGATGGATCAGGATCAGGTATCCCCGATTGCTGAGTTTTCCAAACATATTCATACTGCAGAACAACAATTTGTAGAAAATGGCATTCCGAATATCCGAAGTTTTATTATGGTAATTCCATTTGAACTGCTTTGTGGAGGCAGAAGTTTGGAAGCGTTTTTTATGGATGATTTATTTGACGAGCCGGACTATATTGAAAAGATTATGGATATTATCCAAGAGGCGCAGCTGAAACGCTATCGCAAAATGATGGAAGAACAAAAACCAATAGCAGTGTGGATTGGGGGCTGGAGAAGCACTCCCGAGATGGTTTCACCAGCAATTTTTGATAGGTTTGTTTGGCCGTATTTAAAGGATTTTGCAAATCTTTGTCTGGAAATGAGTGTCGTTCCGATGTTCCATTTGGATGCGAATTGGGACAGCCAGCTTAAGAGATTTCTGGAGATTCCGGAAAAGAGTAGCGTAATGTGTCTTGATTCTAAAACTAACATTCGTCTTGCAAGAGAAGTACTGGGCGATCATATGTGCATTTTAGGAGACGTTCCTGCCAACATGCAGGCTTTCAAAAAGTATGAGGATGTTTATGCATATGTAACAGCTGTGATTGATGACATAGGGCCATATGGCTATATTGCAGCATCAGGATGTGATATTCCAATTAACGCGAAGAGGGAATGTGTAAAAGCAATTTCCGATGCAGCACATCAATATAAGATTCGGTAGAGGAATTATTAGAAAAGGGCAACTCTGCCTGAGAGAACCCTTGAGAAATCAAGGGTTCTTTTTTTGCTGCTCAGCCGTAAATGGCGGGGCTTCCGCCGTAAACATACAGTTTACAGACGATAACAAGTACTGAGAGATAGCATATAGAAAACTGATAACGAAGAAAACACACGTTATGTAGAGATGATTTGGGAGGATATAATCAGATGAAAAAGTTTTTACAGGTTCTCTTGGTGCTGGCGATAGTTGGAGGTTGCTTGTATTATTTTTTCGGCCGTCCGGTAAAAGCGGATCTGCCGGAAAGTGACAATTATACGCCTGTCGTCAGTCATTATTCTTATGATGCGCTTACGACAGACGAGGCAAGAGAGGTTTATGAGAAAATCGAAAGAAATGCGTATAAGCAACCGGACAAAGATAGAGAACTCTGCAGTTTTGATGATGTAGACGAAACGCAGTTTTATCTCGGATTCAAAGCGTTTCGGGATGACCATCCGGATGCTTTCTGGCTCAGCATGGGATATAGCAGGACCGGGCTTAAGGTGACAAGCTGCAACGTTCTTTCCCGGTATCCGAAAGAAGAACTAAAAGAAATGAAGGACGATTTCAAGACGAATCTGGAAGAGTTTCTGGACAGTGTGCCGGGCGGACTGTCGGACGAGGAACTGGAGGAGTACACCCATGATTATCTGATGGATTGCTGTGAATACGATGACGAAGCACTACACGATTACGAAACACTGGAAGATGAAACCAGCGAAAGGCTAATGATTGCAGGATCAGCCTACGGAGCATTGAACGGGAAAGCGGTTTGCGAGGGTTATGCCGAAGCGTATCAACTTTTGTTGAACCGGGTGGGAGTAGACTGCGTGGTTATCCAGGGAACGGCGGAAAAACCGGAGAATTATTTCTTCTACGAGCCGACGCACGCATGGAACGCTGTGAAAAACGGGTCAACCTGGCAGATGACCGATGTGACGTGGGATGACGGCCAATCGGATATAAGACGCTATTATAATCTTTCAATCGCTGAAATGATGGAGGATCATGACGCAAGAGCCATCGACATGGATACAGTCCATTACAGCATGTTTTTTGGTCTTGTAGGTGATGGGAACCTGTTCCTTCCGGCGTGATATAGTCTCTCAATACCTCTCTGAACAGCTATTTCAAATCATCGCATCCAGAGGGGCTGCCGGTCCAAGATGATCAAACCGCCAAAACAGGCAGTTTACAGGGGATACATTATTTATGTATTATAAAATATATTCATATTTACCCATAGGTCTATAATAGTGGAGGAGAAAACATGTTTTGCACGAATTGTGGGAAAGAAGCATTTGAGGGAGCAGCATATTGTTCGGAGTGCGGCGCCAAGCTGAAGGCTCCGAATAAAACCGCGCAGTTACTGCCCATTGGCAGCGTTGTGATGCTGAAAAATGGAACCAAAGCAGTCATGGTCATCGGCTTCTATACGTATTCGGGAGAGCACCCGGACAAGGTCTTTGATTATAGCGGCTGCATGTATCCGGAGGGCATGATCGGCTCAGACCTTAACCTGCTGTTCAATCACGATCAGATTCAGGAAGTATTATATACCGGTTATCAAAGCGAGCAGGAAGTCGAATTCAAACAGAAACTCGCAAAGGCGTTTGATACGATCCACAATGACAAAAGCGGAAAATAAAGAACAATACTATTCAATAATGGATAATTACACTCATATTATTCATGTCGATCTGGCTCCCCTAATGCTCTACGCAATCGAACAAATGGAAGAAAATCCGCGCAGCGGAGCGCTTAACGATCTCGATCTGGGCGACAACTTTTATTGCGATTAAATACATAGGAGAATTGCGGAACATTAAAAGGGCGAAGAAGCCGAGCGCGGCCTGAAAGGCGCGGGATTTCCCTATAGAGAATTTCATGAAAATTCAGCCCAACATTTTTCGATAAAAACAGCTGAATTATTGCCGATTTTCCCTATAGAGCGTTTCATAAAAAACTGACCCAATGATTTTGCTGTAAACATTGGGCTGAGATTCCATGAAAGCTGCTATAGGGAAAATGTGCCTGTAAACAAGCGATTTGCAGGCAATCTTTTGGGCTGAGATTTTACGAAATCGGATATAGGGAAAATGAACGGTTTCATCTTTGTAACTCCGCCGTAAACAGTGGATTTTCAAGCGCAAACATGTCTCATACAGGCAACCCCCATTCTCAAGACTATTTCAAATCATCTCTTGAATCACTTCATCTATTTTTTTTATTTCATATCTTCTGACAAAAGGATTACGCTTTACACAAAGAGACTGCTGCTGCAGTCTCAAACGAGCATCAAAACATGGAATATTATTAAATAGAGAGGCATGCAATGTTTAGATTCAATTATTCAAAACTCAATCTGGAACAAGTGAAAAAGGCGGTTTTGAAAAGCAGCGGTCCGGCCGGCACCGAAGCACGTTCCGATTGCCTTGCCGCAAGAGAGATCAAGCTGCATCTTGATCATGACGGGGTTGCACCGCCGGAACTCATATACCGGTTTCAGAGCCGGGACCGGCTGTCTCTGATTGAAAATGGTGGAGCGCCGGTCGATTGTTCCTATGGTGCGCTGCAGCTGAACTCCTATGTTTTATTTGCGCACATGCTTCCGGACACGTTGAGAGGTTACACGGTAATCCTGGACGCCGCTTCCGGAAGGGCGGCAGTCTGCGAGATGTGGTTTATTGACCATGAAGGCGTCCGACCTGATACAAGCAGCAAACCGCTTACGATCGATGACCTGACAACCATGGAATTCTTTGAAAATCGCGAGGTGGAGCGCCAGGTCTACCTGGGCTGCTTTACGGAATCCGACCGGCCGCCTGTGGATGCAAGGTTCTTCCGTTCCCTCCGCCTTGATAATAAAATGGTCAAGTGGGACGACGACCTTGGAAGAAAGCGGATCTTCACATATATCTCCAACTATTTTTCAACGATGGTGGAAGTCGACACGCCGGATGGAGGGGATGTGCTGACCTTTCCTTCGGATTATCTGCAGCTCGATGACAGCACCTTTTTCTACGATTTCGGCGAGGTTGAATATTCCGGACGCCTGTCTGTTGAGGTGATCGATCTTTTCTCCATGAAGAAGATCGGTGTCACGATGGGCATTGACGAAGATGACCGTTTCGAGTTCAGACTGTACCGCGCGGATGGCAGATATCTTGGACAGTATGCGACGTTCTATAATTTTGACGATCCGGGAAATGTTCTGCCGCCTCGCATGGAAGCCAGACTTAAAAACGGAAGAAAAGGAGCCAGATGCACGTACCGTACCAGCCTTCTGGCAAGCGCGCCAACACCGGAACAGATCAATGCGCTTTCTTCTTCTGTTGCCCTTTTTGACGAGGAGTCAAATCCGATGGTCTCCGAGTCGAAAATGGCATACAGTACGCTGTGCAAAGGCAAACAGGTGATGTTCCGCGATGACGACGGATTCTTTACGGAACTGGATTTCTTTGAGGCGGAACGACTGCGCTTCCGCACTGCGGAGCAGGACTGGACTGAGGCGGAATACCGCGCTTTCGAACTGGATGAGGATCTGGTCTTTCTGGGATTTTATGTTCCGAAATCCTGCCCGCCTCGGGGAATGCAGTTCGCGCTGGATTTTCAAAACGGCTGTGCAACCTGCATCGATGCGAAGATGGCAGGAGGATACGACGCGCACGATGTTGTAGCGGAATATCATTTCGGATATACGGAAACCGAAGGCGTTCCGGTGCCGCAGACGGCGCGCCACGGCTTCACGCAGGAGCTCCTCGGCCGTTCGTTTACCTGGACCTATTCCCGGGGGATGTCGAGCCAGCATATCTATAACGCCCCGAACTCCTATTCCTGGACGATCTTCATTGGAGGCGAGCCGGGCGATCCGTGCTTCCAGGCCGGAGGTTTTGTCTGGAGCTCGCCCTGTACGTACATCAAGCTGCGGGACGAGGTTTATATCATGACCTGGGTTGAAGAAAAATGGGCAGGAGGGCTGAGCAGCGCAGCGATGAATCTGCGCATCATGCATGACTGCGGTTTTAACCTCGCGCTTTCGCATGATGGCCTTAACCTGAAATTTACGATGCTCAGCGCGTTTGCGCGGGATGCGGGAAGATGTGATTTGTCCGGAATTTACCGGTAACGTCGGTTCGGGATTTGAGAAGAGGGAGTCTTCGCATGCGTTATTCCGCCCGATCGAAGACCATATCGGTTAAAGTATAAGATAGCAGAGAGAATGGATCAGTCGCCGGATTGATCCATTCGTTTATTTTGCCCTGCGGAAGGATCACAGGCATGCGGTCATGAATGCGCCGCATCTCATCCGACGGATCCCTTGTCAGGATGGCGAAGTAAGGCAGACCGTCTTCGATCCGATAGATCCCGCAAAGCCAGGTCACGGAAGCTCCGTCCGGCTGGATCGCATATTTTCCCGGGGCAAGCGTTTCCGAAGAAGAGGCAGGCTGGAAAAGGCTGTTCTGCCCGGCGATCGCACTGCCGGACGCAGTTTTGCTGCCGCGTTTCCATTCAAAATAATAGGACGCAGGAACGATGCAGCGGCGCCGCTCCCAGTCTTCTTTGAAAAACGGTTTCACGCCGGCCGTCTCCGAACGCGCATTGAACAGCGGCGTGCCGTCCGCCATGCGGATGCCCCAGCACATCGGAAACGCGGAAGGATTACCGCTCCGGTTGGACGCAATGACCGGCACGACATCCGTCGGAAAGATCTCGCCTTCTGTTTTGACCATATGGCCGAGCCTGTTCCTGAACGTATCATAAAGGGCAGTCTTTTCAGCCTTCTGAAAAATACTCTGGAACGCGGGTTCGTTTTGTTCGATGAAAAATCTTGTACACATGGGATAGCCTTTTCTGTTTTTGGTTAGAAATATAGTAAATGAAGAACGCCAATACTTCAAGAAGGTCGATTGAGCGAAACATCAGCCTGTAGACAAATGCTTCCCCAACCTGCGATTGCCGCCGAAAACTGTTCATCCATGTGATTGAATTGGTGTATAATAACGAAAACCGTGAGACTTTTAAGCGCTCCATCTAAAGAACCTCGGTAAGGAGATTGGTTATGGCAAAGCAAAAAATCTTTTTAGTATCGATGCTGGTATGTCTGGCGCTCGCAGTATGCGGCTGCGGTTCACAGCAGCAAAAAGAAGAGCCGGCATCTTCAGCAGCAGACATCCAAAACGAATCGCAGGCAGCCAACGCAAATGGATATACGGAAAGAATTGATCGGGAGAATGGGGAATATGATATCTGCCAATACGATGGACAGGGTTATCTGATTCGCCTTTCCAGCTACACGACGGACGAAACGCTTGTGAAAGACATTGTATACGAACCGGGTGAGGCCAGGAGAGAACTGGAAACATATGCCCTTTCTTATGAGCAGAGTTATGGACACAAGTTCGAGCAGTGGACGACATTCTCTTATACACCAGGCAGCCCGTTGGTAACCGTGCAGTGGAAAGAGGTCCAGTACATTGAAACGAAAGACGGCTCATCACTTCCACCCGGAGTATATACCGGAACCGCACTGGTTGAATATAAAATGCAGGACCCGAATAACAGGGTCACGTATTCGACGAGTTTAAGCACATTCGATAAGGAACAGTTTTTGATTGTGCCTAAGCAATATCGCATTACGGAATCAAATAAAAACGGTGTGGTCGTAAGCGAGGAATACAAATTTGATGAACAAAAATCTGCCGGAAACAAGGATGCGCAGAAACAGGATGAAAATCGCAACGTGCTTAGCGGCACGGTCAGCACGATTTCCTATGAAGAAGCAGTCGAGCTGCAAGGCTACCCGGATTACAATGAGCCGGATACGGGACAGACATGGGTGGTTGTAAAACTTGATTCGCCGCAGCTTCTGAAAGGAACACAGGATGTCACTACCTGGGAGAAGAAGTATTCTGTCATCCTGGTATCATCCCGGCGATCTTCCGGTATGGAAATCGGAGAGAACACACTGGCAGATTATATCGGAAAGCATATTGAATTTACCGCAGGTTCCTTCAGCATGGCAAGCGATACGAGCGTGCCGATCGGCGTGCCATGGGCGCATGATATAAAGGTTCTTGAAGTGAAAGATTGAAACAACGCAGCAAATTAACCAGGGTCATTAACAATGGAAATCTTATCATTGATTGGAATATTTGTCGGATTAGCACTCATGATTTTTCTGACTTATAAAGGGCACTCCATCATCTGGGTCGCACCGTTGTGCGCCTTCGTTGTTGTGCTGTTTGCGCTCGGCGCAGGGCTGGGTGAGGAGCGATCTCTTTTGACTTCCTACACGGTCGATTACATGACGGGCGTAGGCGAATATTTCATTTCCTGGTTTCCGGTATTCCTGTTAGGCGCAATTTACGGCGCGGTCATGAATGCAACCGGCGCCGCAAAAGCACTGGCTGCTTTGATCATCCGCCTGATCGGATCCCGCTTTGTCGTTCTTGCAGTTCTTCTGGCGTGCATGCTTTTAACCTACGGCGGCGTTTCCCTGTTTGTCGTTGTGTTCATCATGTATCCGATGGGCTGCGAGATCTACCGCGCGGCCAACATTCCGCGCACGCTTCTTCCATCGGCAATCGCCTTTGGATCCTTCGGAATCACAATGACCAGTATTCCGGGCACACCGCAGATTCAGAACCTGATTCCGATGGAATACTTTGGAACAAGCGCGACGGCGGCGCCGCTGCTTGGAATCATAGCAAGTCTGCTCGTTGCGATCCCCGGATATTTATATCTGGACCGGCAGGTCCGGAAAGCCAAAAAAGAAGGGCGGGGGTTCGAGGAGTCTTCGGTCTTCAACACGGCAGAAAAGGAAGCGGAGCAGGTTCCGGCGTGGATGTGGATCGGAGGGCTGGTTCCTCTGATTGCCGTTTTTGTGACATTGAATATTTTGAAGTGGGATGTGGTGATCTCTCTGATCATCGGCATCCTTGTCTGCTGCGCGTTCGGCTTCAAGAATCTGAAGAAGATTCCGAATGCGCTAACGGATGGAGCGAAAAGCTCAGTGACAGCAATTCTGAACTCGGCCTGCGCGGTCGGATTCGGAACCGTAATCAAAATCGTTCCGGGATTTGCATTATTGACGAGCCTGCTGATCGGAAAAGCGTCTTCTCCGTTATCGCTGCTGCTTTCGGAGTCGGCGTCGACAGCGGTTCTTTCCGGCGCCACCGGCTCCGCCTCCGGAGGGCTGTCCATCGCTTTGGCAACCTTCGCAGACCAGTATCTGCAGATGGCGGGAAAGATCGGGATCAGCCCGGAAATCCTGCACCGGTTTGCATCGATTGCCGCTGGCAGTCTGGACAAGCTTCCGCATAATGGCGCCGTTATAACACTGCTGGCCGTATCGCAATGCACGCACAAACAGTCCTATCGGGATATCCTGATCGTTTCCGTTGTGATCCCGATGGCCGCATTGGCACTGCTCGTACTCGTGTGCGGCCTGATTCTTTAGGTTTCTTTTTACGAAAAATGTTAGTGCAATTCTGCACTATTTTTTTTGCCCTTTTGTAATAAACGTCAAAGGTATCCTTCATAGCATAGGTATAGAATATTAAGGGCAACCAAATAGTAAGCATTTTATTATGAAGGAGGAAGAAATGACAAAAAGTAAACCTGTTGCAACCGGGATTAGTATCCTTCTGTTACTTGCGATGCTGTTTTCAGTATGTGTCTTTGCAGGACCTGCCAAAGTTTATGCAGCCGAAGGCTATTCGTATGAAGGATATGACTTCCTGAATGATGCTGCAAAATCGAACATCACAGAAGAAACAGCAGATGTTGTAACCGACATGGAGAATGTTCAGGGTCTTTTCATCACGTATTTCAATGCCAATCAGCTTGACAAGATCAATGATCTGCTTGCTGATGACTGCAATCTGAAAATCGAATACGATGATACGATCTACACAGCAAAAGATGCTGCTGAAGCTGCAACTGTCCTGAAGAACATTCAGGAAATGCGTGAAGCAAGCACCTGGTTTGATCTTCATCTGAATCATTCCCCGAACTTTGTTGTAAACAAAGAAGCAAATGGCGGAAGAACATCTTATGACACCTATTCCTATTTTATCCAGAAGGCAGCTCCGTTTACCTGTGAGACCTGCTTTACACATATGGATACGGAATTCAAAACTGTCGACGGGCAAATGAAGATTGCTGCAATGACCTGGCAGTATATGGAATCTTTTAAACCAGCTTCTTATGAAGCTTCCAAGACAGCAATGGACTTCAGCTATGATGAAGTTGCTACGCAGAATGCTGCCGTTAAGACAAATGCAAAAGACTTTACGGATATCCAGAGAATGATGTCCTACTTCTATGAGTCTGACCTCAGAGATGTAGACGAATATTTCGTAGATTCTGAAGATACCGTTTTAGATCTTGCAAACCTGTTTGATACCCCGAGCAAGGGC
>CAZOHB010000027.1:0-20427 GCA_964579345.1 uncultured Parasporobacterium sp. | reverse complement strand
TCCGACGAATGCGATTGAAATCGAAGAGTCGGAGGAGACCAGGACGATCTGGGGCAAGACATTCAAGTTTGTCCGCTGCGCTTCCTGCGGTGAAGTGATCGGAACGGAAGAAGAACTGGCATATGCTGCAAAGAAAGCCGGAACAGAACCGGATGTGCTTTGCGGTCATTGCCGGAAGAAAGAACTTGCGAAGGCGTTCCGGCATACCTACGGAGAGATCCGGCCGGAAGAGAAATAATTATAACGCAGCATAATCCAGATACAGATGTCTGGTTTTTGCCTTGTTGTCAAAATATTCATGACCATGGTTGGTTCCGGTAAAGACAAGCTCTCCATTGCGGTAAGCCAGGAGCGTCGTCATCGGAACCGGCATCCAGTCTTTGCTATCGAGCGGCGTTGTGGAGAACACGACGCCGTTTTTTTCTTTTCTGCAGAAAAGGCTGGAGCGGTAGTTGGTATGTACATAAAGAAGGTCTCCATCGAAGACCAGAAGATTTACTTTGTTTCCCTCTGTAATGTCACAGAGAATCCTGTCCATTAAACGGAACCGCATTTTATCGGACAGCTCCTGATCTTCAGGAAGCTGCTGATAAGCGGCATTGATCTCCTGCACGATATAATACAGGATCCGTTCACTGTCCGTATGGCCGGACTGAATATAGAACATGGGATCGAGCAGGGCGCAGTCAAAGATCGTGCCGTTATGCGCGAGCGTCCAGATGCGATCGTGCGCATCCTGCAGAACGAAAGGATGCGTGTTCTCGTATTCCAGGTTGCCCTTTGTAGCAAGGCGGATGTGTGCGAGCATGGTATCAACCGGCTGTACTGCTTTCAGGCGGGACTGCAGATAGGAACTTTTGCATGAGTTTAAAGGCTCCTTTTCCACGGAAACTTCTGTTTCCGAAAAGAATGCCATACCCCAGCCGTCCGGATGATGATCCCCATGGGAGAAAAATTCCGAAAGCAGCTCATTTATTTCAATTTTGTCAGGAGATGAAACTCCGAACAGTTCGCACATTTATGTTTATCCTTCTATCAGACGATTTATCTCTGACTTATACATCATTGCGGGTCCGGAGTCAATAATGAGTTTATAACTCGGTGGAAATATCTTCTGCTGAGTTATAAGCTCGGCGAGTTGTGCGCACCGCGGGGCACAAGCCTCGACACAGGCTACGCGCGTTTAATCGCGCACGAGATGCACCACGCACGGAAATGGAAGTTCAGGAATTCGAATAGAGATAATGTCTTTTTACAGAGGCTCGCCGTAATTCTCCATGATCTTCCCGACAAAAGGATGATTCTCCTTCCAGGATGCGACGATTCCCATATCATAAAAATCGGGGAGGTCGCGATACAGAAGATCCGGATTGGTTATCAAAGCGGTTTTTGCCATGCAGGAATAGCCGTACCCAAGCCTCAGGTTTGAGAACATGTTCATCATGTTTCCCATTAATTCGTATGCCGGATCGTGTATTCCCAGTTTCGGCATCTGACCCAAAACAAAGTCTCCCATTCCGTTTTTAACTGTATTTGCCGGGACAAGATAGGTCTCTTTCGAAAAATCGCTCCAGTCGGGGTTTTCAAGCTGTGCCAGCGGCGAGAGGGCAGAATAGGCAAAGATGCTTGGACGTTTGGTCAGCAGTTTCTCACAGTAGCCATTTTTTGAAATTCTGATCGGCTCCGGTTCGATGATCATATCGACCTGGTTTGCGGCCAGCGCTTTTTGGTTCTGTACCATCTCGTTTGTGATAAGCTTGATCCGGACTTTCGGGAAATGCTCATGAAGATATGCCTGCAGCGGTTTCATAAAATCGTCTACCACGATTCCTTCGAAACAGCCGATGCGGAGCTCAATTTTTTCCTGTCGGCCAATTATGATCGCCTGATGCTTTGCATCCTCAAATTCTGAGAGGATTCTTCGACAGTCTTTTTCAAATTGTATGCCTGCATCCGTCAGTTCAATCCCGCGGCTTTTCCTTTTGATCAGCTTTATGCCAAGTTCGTCCTCCAAAAGCCCCATCTGTTTGCTGAGCGCAGGCTGAGAAACGAACAGACTTTTTGCTGCTGCCGTTATGCTTTTCTTTTCTGCAATTTCCAGAAAATACTCAATGTGAATCAGCCTCATATCGATTCTGCTTCCTATCCTACACGATTTACGCTCCGGCAGATCTGGCTGTTCTGTCGGAGAATACATGAAAGTATTTTATCAAGTCTGAACAGAAATCGCCAGTGAACTTTTTCCTTTTCGCGCAATCGAGCTGGGATCACTTCGCGCAGTCGAGCAGGGTGCAAGCACCCTGCTCGATGTACGTTCTCGCCCAATGAATCCAGATAAATCTGGATTCGCCGGGCTCGTTTCGCGCAAAAACAGGCCTCCGGATTTCCGGAGGCCCGCTTTGAGGTTTTTTATTTAACTGTTTCCGAAATCAGTTGGCTGTCTTGTATGTTCTGTAAGAGAACAGCGGTTCGGAATTTACTTCCTTCGGGTTTCTTGTTACAGAGAGCTCGAAGGAGATCTTGCCGTCTTTCTCGTTGTAGTCCGTGAAGATCGGGCGGCTTCCCTGACGAAGATCATCAAATCCTTCGCCTGCATCGGAGATCGTTCCTGCCGGAACATACGGTCCGAGCGTATCGATCACGGCATGCATTCCCCAACCGATGGTAACAGAGGTTGCGCTGTCATACTGCACGCTGCCGCAATGGCTTGCGATGTGGTATTTCGCACTCAGCTTGTTCAGGTCAGTTCCGTTGATCACGTTGGAAAGTGTAGCTGCGTTTGCACTTTCATCGATCGCAGCCTTAAATGTACGTGTAAGGTTCGGGATCATAAACGGTGCCGGCGGATTTACCAGGAATACATTTGTTCCGGTCTGGTTATCAAATACGCTGATCTCCGGATTGCCGTCGATCGTTCCGTCTGCTTTGCGGTTCGTGTAGCGTGCGAAGTGCTGTCCAAAGGTCAGTGCCTTGAAAGCGACGCCGTTCTCATCTGCTCTGTCAGAGGTATATGTGTCATAGCCTGTCAGGGAGCTTGCCTTTCCGCCAAGGATCCAGTCGATAGCGCCGGTTTCCATATCAAACTGGTAAACGGCTGACTGGTCACGCATGGAGACTAAGAGCTTGTCAACGGTTCCATCTGCGTTCAGGGTATAGTCAAGACTGTTAACATGAACGTAGTCCTGAATACCATCTGCATAAGAATCCGGGATGACCTGCTGGCCAACAGCAACATCTACGCCTTCCAAAGTGCTTCCTGCATAATCGCATTTCTCAACGGAAGATTCATAGAGCAGCGGATAGTCCGCGGTGTTGATCTCGTTCACGACTTTGCCGTCTTTGACTTCCTGCATGATGCCGGACCATACGTAAGCGCGGCTGGAGCCGTTAATGCCTTTTACGCTTGCCGGAAGGTTGTTTACTTCCTGCTGTGTATAGCTCAGAAGCAGGTAGTGGTTTTCACCGAGCATGATGAACTCGTGCTGGTCAAGATATCCTTCACCGTGGGTATGGTTCGGATCCTCGTTCGGATACAGTGTGACAGGGTCAAGTTCTTTGTAGTTTTCATCCATCAGCAGATACATGCCGGAGGAGAATCCGCCGGTAGCGCTCTTGAACTGCGGACGAAGTTCTACGAAGATGGAATAGTAGTTCTTTCCGTTAACGACCTGTGGTGCGAATCCTTCTGCCTGATAGGTATGGCCTACACAGTTCAGGTCGCGGTAGTAGATCAGTTTTCCTTCGGAGTTGATGCGCATCATAAACTTATCGATGGAAACGGTATAAACGCCTGCATCATCTGCTGCAACACCTTCTCCGGTGATCGTCATATCCGGGATTGCTTCCGGAAGAGTGTGGATCTTATAAACTTTATCGTTGCTCATGGTGACAGTCAGGATCTCGTCCTCCGGCTCGTTTGCATCCATTTTCGGAAGGACGTAAGAAACTTTGCCGTCTGCAACCGTAAGATCGCCTGCAACAGAGCTGTTTGCGGATGCGATCGTAACATCGCCTTTTCCTGCAAGGATCAGGGCACTGTCTGCAACATATGTGTTCAGGTAGAAGTTTTCCGTATCTGCTGCATCAAGTGAACCGACGATGAAAGCTCCGGTTGCGCCGTTTGCATCTTCTGCTGTCAGGTCGATGTCAGCTGCCTGCGGAAGAGTTGTAACTTCTGCCTTTTCTTTTGCGATGTCCGCTGCATAGTCGAACGGAACTTTCGCATAGTCGATCGTGTCTTTGGTTACCGGTACTTCCGGCTCTGCCGGGGTTTTGTAGGTTCTGTAAGAGAACAGTGCATCCGGAGAGGAATACTTCGGATTTCTTGTTACGGAGAGCTCGAAGGAGATCGTTCCGTCTTTCTCGTTGTAGTCTGTGAAGATCGGGCGGCTTCCCTGGCGGAGGTCATCGAATCCTGCCTTTGCATCCTGGATCGTTCCCTGAGGTGCAAATGCGCCGATGTTATCGATGACACCGTGCAGGCCCCAGCCGATGGTGACGGAGGTCGCGCTGTCATACTGTACGCTTCCGCAGTGGCTTGCGATATGATACTTGCCGTTTGTGCTGAGAGCGAGACCGTCGATCACGTTGGAAATCACTGCAGTGTTTGCGCTCTCATCGATCGTTGCCTTGAAGGTACGTGTCAGTGTCGGATACATGCCAACCGGTGCCGGCGGGTTTGCCAGGAACGGAGCGGTTCCGGTCTGGTTATCGAATACGCTGATCTCCGGATTGCCGTCAATCGTGCCGTCCGCCTTGCGGTTTGCGTAGCGTGCAAAGTGCTGTCCGAAGGTCAGTGCCTTGAAGTCAGCGCCTTTATCATCTTTTCTGTCAGAAGTATAAGCTTCAAATCCTGTCAGGGAGCTTGCTTTTCCGCCGAGGATCCAGTCAATCGCTGCTGTGTCCATATCGAACTGATATACTGCGGACTGGTCACGCATGGAAACTAAGAGCTTATCTACAGTTCCGTCAGCGTCGAGCGTGTAGTCAAGGCTGTTGACGTGTACATAGTCCATGATGCCGTCAGCGAAGGAATGAACCGTGTTCTGTCCGACTACGACATCAACACCGTCCAGGGTAACGCCTTCGTAATCGTTCTTCTCAACTGCGGATTCATAAAGCAGCGGATAGTCCGCGGTGTTGATCTCAGCAACGACCTTGCCGTCTTTGACTTCCTGCATGATGCCTGCCCATACATAGGTGCGGCTTGTGCCGTCGATGCCTTTTAAGCTCTTCGGCAGGTTGTTTACTTCATGCAGTGTGTAGCTCAGGAGCAGGTAATGGTTTTCGCCGATCATGACGAACTCGTGCTGATCCAGATAGCCTTCGCCGTGGGTGTGGTTCGGGTCCTCGTTCGGGAACAGGGTCAGCTGGTCGATGTCTTTGTAGTTCTCATCCATTACCAGATACATTCCGGAAGAATAGCCGCCCTGTGCATTTCTGAATTCCGGACGAAGCTCTACGAATGCGGAGAAATAAGTCTTTCCATCGATGACCTGCGGAGCGAAGCCTTCTGCCATCAGGGAATGGCCGGTGCAGTTCAGGTCACGGTAGTAGATGAGTTTTCCGTCGGTGTCGACGCGCATGCAGAACTTATCAACGACGAAGGTATAGATGCCGGCATCGTCTGCTGCAACGCCTTCGCCTGTGATGGAGATATCCGGAATCATTTCCGGAAGGGTGTGGATCTTATAAACTTTGTCGTTGCTCATGGTGATGGTCAGGACTTCATCTACCGGATCAGCAGCATCCATCTTCGAAAGGACGTAAGCAACTTTGCCGTCTGCCACAACAAGGTCTCCTAAAAGAGAGCTGTTTGCGGATGCGATCGTGACATCGCCTTTTCCTGCAAGATTCAGTGTGCTGCCTGCAACGTATGCGTTGAGATAGTAGTTTTCGGTATCTGCTGTATCGGACGCGCCAACGAGAACAACGCCGCTTGCGCCGTTTGCATCTTCAGCTGTCAGATCGATGTCAGCTGCCTGCGGAACGATAGCAACTGCTGCTTTTTCTTTTGCGATGTCCGCTGCGTAATCGAACGGAACTTTCGCATAGTCGATCGTATCTTTGGTGACCGGTACTTCTGCAGCTTTAACAGTAACCGTAGCGGTAAGAGTTTTCTTCACGCCGGATTTCGCTGTAGCTGTAGCCGTGATCTTTGCGGTACCTTCTGCTACTGCGGTTACAACGCCTTTTTTGCTTACCGTTGCAACTTTCGTGTTGCTGCTCTTGTAAGTTGTGGATTTTAATCCGGTGCCGCTGACTTTCAGCGTTCCGGTTGCGCCTTCCTGAAGCGTCAGCTTTGTCGGAGCCAGCTTCGGCGCAAAGTTTTTAACAGTGACTTTGATTTTTGCGACGATCTTTTTATTCTTTGCGGAATAAACAGTGATCGTTGCCTTGCCGGTCTTTTTGCCAGTGGATTTTACTACACCTTTGCTGGAGACCGTAACGATTTTTTTGTTGCTGGTCTTGTACTTCAGTTTTCCGGAATTGGCTTTTGCTTTGATCTTAAAGCTTGCTTTTTTTCCTTTGACCTGGTACAGAGTGTACTTTCCGGTCTTGCCAGTCTTGACTTTAACAGGACTGCTGATGGTGACCGTTTTTACCTGCGGCGCTGCCTGCGCCTGCTGCGGAAATGCAAAACTGGAAAAAGCAACCAGAATTGCCAGAATTCCTGCAGCAATGAAATGTAATGTTTTCTTCATTCCTCTTTTTCTCCTCCTTTTAATAGTAAGCAACTCATTTTTCTTTGCTGTTTCTAATATAATTCACAGCAGAAGAAAAAAATAATACACAGATATCATACGTGATATAACCTGAGGTTATATCACGGAGAGCAGCATAACTTATGCGGTAATTCTATTACTGGTTCAGTGTTATATTCAAAAATGTAAATAACACTGAACTTTCGAGGGGAAAAGACTGCAAATCCCGGCATGTGTGAAAAGCCTGCGAAATAGAGCGGAACAATTGAAATAAGACGGGGGCTATTGTAAAATCATAATTGTAGAAATGAAAGTTTTATATTGTAGAAAAAAGGCTCTATAACATTGTAGTAAAGAAGGTTCTATAACATAGAAAAGGGGTAAAAATGAAAAAGAAATCAATAAAACTGACAGCGCTTCTGCTGGGGCTCCTCATGATCCTGACGATGCTTCCAATGACGGCTTTAGCAGGCGGAAGTGTGGATATTGGCGAGATCAAAGGAGAAGGTGTTGATACGACAAAGAAAACGATCAAGGCAGGGTCAACGGTGTATGTTGAAATCGCAGATCTGAGCGCGGCCTTCGGAGAAGATATCACACTGAAACTCAAAGATGGAAGTGTTTATTGTGTATGGCGGGTCGGAGAGACTGATATTCCTGCCAGCTATACCTCCGACAAAGTAAAGTTCGAACTGCCGATTACTTCTTCTGATGTCGGAAAAGAAGTGACGTTCTTTGTTAATTCCAGAAACAACGAAAACTCGTATTACAACAACAATACCTCTTCATATCTTGTTATCAGCAGCGGAAGCAGTTCGAATACAGACAGCAGTATTAATATCACGATCGACAAAAAGGGAATCGCGACGATTACCGGAAAGACGACCGGCTCTGAAAACTTTAAGAATGTGTATGCGAGCAATAACGGCAACCGGTGGATCCTCGCGGAAGACATCAATGCAAAAGAGTTCAGCATTACTTATGATACGAAAAAGCTGGAGATCGGATATCACGAACTTTGGGCAACGCTGACCGACAATACGGAAGTGACATTTCCGAAGGTTTTTCCGACCGCGATTTATGAGAAACCTGCGCTGAAGGCAACGTTCTTCGAGACCTATTCGACAAAACTGGCATTTTCCACACCGAACCATGACGGCTATAAGTATGATTACATCCTTCAGATGAAGAAACCGAACCAGACCTGGGAGCAGGCAACGACATTCGAATCCTTTGGGCCGAATTCAGCAAAGGCAATCAAGAAGCTGACTGCCAATACCAAGTATAATTTCCGCGCAGTCTATACGAAGAAAGTGACTTACGGCGGAAAAGAGTACTACATGGTCGGACCGTTCTCGAAAGTCATTACCGTAAAGACCGGACCGAAAGCGAAACCGGCGGTAGCCTCCGTAACCACGTCCAAAGCGTCCGTGAAGGATGTATGGGTAAAACCGATCCTGAACGCGCTCGGCTTAGTGGAAGTTCCGGGATACTGGGTAAAAGAGACCACCTATAAAGTGACCGTCAAATTCAAGAAAAAACCGGGTGTTTACGGAGTCTGGATCTGGGCAAACGGAAACTCCCCGCTGTTCAAATTTGTAAAAGGAAATAAAAAGAGCTATTCCGCAACCTTTACCCTGACCGGAAGCAATATCGGCAAGAAGATTAAAGTAAAGGTTTATACACAGGGCAACAAGAATTACGGAGCATATTCTCCGACTTATACGAAGAAAAAAGTTCCGATTAGAAAGTAAGTAAAGTAACAGACAATTCGTGAAGATGCACCCGAAAGGGCGCTGCGGATTGCAGCGCTCTTTACGGCGTCTTGATCTATTATGAAAAAGAAAAAATCATCCGTTGCGGGTCGCACGATATACTATTATGGAAAGGCCACGGCAAAACACTGGCCCTATTTCCTTCTGGACGTTTTGTCCTCGGTCGGGTATGCCTATTTCCTGACCTTTGGAAATCCGATGATCATCGCCCGGATCATCGATACCATCAGCACGGTGAAAGTCACTGCGGATCAGGTCATTCCGGTCTTCGGACCGTATATCATTTTGCTGATCCTCTGCAATGTTCTGGGGCAGGTCTGCAGCAAACTTCAGGATTACAGTCTCTGGAAACTGCAGATCCTGGTTTACTATGATCTTTCGACCCTGAGTTTTGACGTCCTGGCGAATCAGTCCATGACCTTCCACAACAACCGGTTCGGCGGTTCTCTAGTCAGCCAGACCAGTAAATTCGCAAACGCGTATAACCAGCTGATGCAGACACTGACGTATTCCGTGATCCCTGCGGCTGCAACAGTGGTATTTATTATCGTGATCCTGCTTCCGCTGGTTCCGCTGTACGTTCTGATCCTGTCCGGACTTCTGGTCATCTATGTTTTTGTTGTTTACCGCATCTTCAAGCGTTTATTGAAATTGAACGCGGAGACGGCCGGCGCGCAGAATCGGCTTTCCGGAGAACTCTCCGACAGCATTACGAATATCCTGGCAGTCAAGACCTCCGGCCGCGAGCAGTATGAAAAAGATCTGTTTGAGAAGATCAACAAGGAGGTCTATATCACAGACTCCAAGCGGATGCGCGGATCACTCTTTTCCGGTGCCGTCGCGTCGTCCATGATCATCGCGATGATCGCCGTCCTGACCTTCTTCCTGGTCGGAGGAAACGCCTGGTACGGGATCAGCGCCGGAACGATCGTCATGATGTTTTCTTATACCAACAACCTGACGATGCGCTTCAACATGCTGACCTCGATCCTGCAGAGCATCAACCGCTGCTTCGGCGATGCCCACGATATGACCGTGATCCTGGATGAGCCGCGCCTTGTGGATGATGTGGAAAACGCACAGGATCTGGTGGTAAAGGCCGGGGATATCTCCTTCTCAGATTTGAGCTTTTGGTACACAGACGCGAACGTGCCGTCCGCAGTGTTTGAGCATTTTGATCTGCATATCCCGGCTGGGCAGAGAGTCGGTCTGGTTGGAAAATCCGGCTCCGGCAAGACGACGCTGACACGGCTTTTGCTGCGTCTTGTCGATATTCAGGAAGGCAAGATCCTGGTCGATGATCAGGAAATCTCGAAGGTCACGCAGGTCAGCCTGCGCCGGCAGATTGCCTATGTGCCGCAGGAGCCGCTCTTGTTCCACCGTACGATTGCGGAAAATATCGCGTACGGACGGGAGGATGCGACGATGGAAGAAATCCGTCAGGCAGCGATCGACGCTAACGCGCTGGAATTTATTGAGCAGCTCCCGGATGGCTTTGATACGATTACCGGCGAGCGCGGCGTCAAGCTTTCCGGCGGACAGCGCCAGCGCATCGCCATCGCCCGTGCGATCCTGACGAATGCCCTGATCCTGGTACTTGATGAAGCGACCAGCGCTTTGGATTCCGAAAGCGAGCAGCTGATCCAGGCGGCGCTGCAGAACCTGATGAAAGGACGCACCTCGATCGTGATCGCACACCGGCTTTCGACTGTTGCAAGTCTTGACCGGATCGTAGTTCTGAAGGACGGACAGATCGTGGAAGACGGCACACACGCAGATCTTCTGGAAAAAGGCGGAGAATATGCGGACCTTTGGACACGCCAGACGCGGGAGCCGAAGTAGGGCCGCAATACAGTTCTTAAATAATTATTACGAAAATGTGTAGGATTTCTTAATGAACAGGGATATTATTAGTATAGAGGTCAGCAAGAGAAAGGAGCAGTAAAATGAGAGCAAAAGAAAATGATTCTCTTCAGAAAGCAGGACGGATCCTGGCCGTTCTTCTGGCGATCGTAATCTTCATTACGATTATTCCTGTTTCTGCGCAGGCGGCAACTTCGAAAAAGCTGAAGAAGACCAACGTCACGCTGAAGTATACGACGACCGTTTACACCGGAAAGGCGAAGAAGCCGGCGGTGACTGTGAAGGTCGGAAAAAAGACACTGAAAAAGAATAAGGACTACAAGGTTTCTTATAAAGCAAATAAAAAAGTCGGTACTGCAACCGTGACGGTCAAAGGCATCGGAAAATATACGGGCTCTGTGGAAAAGACCTTTAAGATCCTTCCGAAGGGTTCGGCAGTAACAACGATCCAGGCAGGACCGGGCAGCTTTCTTGTTAAGTGGAAGCTGCAGAAAAAACAGACGTCCGGTTATGAGATCCGTTACAGTACGGATAAGAATTTCAAACGCGGAGTAAAGACCATCCGCTTCTCCAGCAGAACGGTCGGCTCGCGGAAAGTCACAGGACTCCTTCCGGAAACGACGTATTATGTGCAGGTCCGCACATACAAAATGAAAGCGGTCGAGTCAAAGAAGTACATAGGAATGCTGTACGAAAAACAGTACTCTTCCAAGTGGTCCAAGGCAAAAGCGGTAACGACGGAAGCCGTGACCGATGCAGACAAGGATCAGACGCTGACAACAGAAAACGCAAGGATCGTGGTTCAGCTCTTAAAAGAGAGAATCAAGGCAGAAAGCGAGAAGCGCCATAACTTCATGATCTCCCCGTTCTCCCTGTATGTAGACCTCGCGATGGCGACCAACGGTGCAGAAGGCGAGACGCTGAAGGAACTCGAAGAGTACCTCGGCATCGATATTGAAAAAGCAAATGAACTGATCAGCCGCTACAGCCGGATGCTTCCGCAGAACGTGCAGGTGGCAAATTCGATCTGGGTCAACGAAGCGTTCGGCCTTCTGAATCCGGATTTTCAGAAGCTGACAAAAGAAACATACAAGGCGGAGATCGAAAATGTTCCGTACAGCAACGAAACCGTGAAACGCATCAATGCCTGGGTGAAAAAGAACACGCATGACATGATCCCTTCCATTATTGACCGGCTGTATCCGGACCAGGTGATGGTACTGCTGAACGCGGTCGTATTTGAAGGTGAGTGGGAAACTCCGTATGAGCTGGAGGATATCATTGAAAATGAGAAGTTCAAAACTGCGGACGGAAAGAAAGAAACCTGCACGATGCTCTACAGCACGGAAGAGGAATATGTCGAGCTCAAGGATAAAGAGGGCAACACCATCGCCTACGGTTTCCTGAAACCTTATGCTGACGGACAGACGGCATTCCTTGGAATCCTTCCGGAAAAAGGGAAAACGACGGATGACGTTCTCGCAGCACTGGACGGCGAAAGCTATACCGAAATGTTCAATGGCAAAAAGCCTTTAGAAGGCGGCGAGATCTATGCCGGAATTCCGGAGTTCAAGCTGGATGATGAAATGGAACTGAATCCGTATCTGAAGAATGCGGGAGTCAACAGAGCATTCTCTGAAGATGCACAGTTCGGAAAAATGATGCAGAGTTCGATGCCGGTATATTTTGATTCCGTGATCCAGAAAACACATATCGAGGTGGATCGTCACGGCACCAAAGCAGCAGCAGTGACCGGAATCATTGCAAAAGCTGGCGCAGCGCCGATCAACAAAAACCTGCATATTTATCTGAACCGCCCATTTGTATATGCGATCGTAGATATCGAAAACGGCATGCCGTTCTTCATGGGCGTTCAGAGTTCTATTCAGTAGCAGAATAAAGATACAGGGGAAATCCCCCTGACATTGTTACTACAATTCTTCAGCAATATTGAAAGAACCAGAACAAGGCTCCCGTTTGGGAGCCTTGTCTTGTTGGGGTATGTTTTTCGAATCGAATTATTTCTTTCCGTATGTGTAGACGGTATCGAATGCGGCTTCGAGGTTCTCCGGCTTGCAGTTGTCGAGGCAGGCATCGAAGTCGAAGATGTAGCCGCCGCCCGGGGCGCAGGTATCCAGCAGTTTCTTGGTTGCGTCGATGACCTGCTGTTTCGTTCCGTGCTCTAACAGGTAGATGGACAGGTTGCCGGAGATGCATGCGGTGTCGCCTAAGATCTTCTTTGCCCGTTCCATATCTGCCTGCTCGAAGTGGTAGATGACCTTTCCTTTCGGAATGTCGGCGAGCTGCTCGATACGGGTATTGTACTTGCCCTCGGTGTAGATGAACGGGGTAACGCCCATGTCGATCAGAGCCATCATACATTTTTTCAGCGGTTTCCAATAAAGCTTCTCATACTGCTGCGGGCTCATGAAGCCGTCCATTCCTTTGTGTAACGGGAAGAAGCAGCGTTTTACCGGAAGCGGGGCAAACTTGAAATACTGCCAGGATTCGATCTGGATATCTGCCAGTCTGTCGCAGAATTCCTCGAGTTCCTCCTCATACTCCAGCTGATCGGTCAGCGTTGCAAGGGTTCCTCTGTAATAGTCGCCGATGATATCGAACGGTGCTTCGCCGGCACCGGTCAGCATCGGCGGGAAGCCCATTTCTACAAGCTTGTTTGCCTGGACTGCGGTTGCTTCCGCAGCTTTTGCGTCTTCTTCACCAATCTGCGCGAGGATCTTAAATGCTTCCTGCGCCTCTTTTGCATAGAGGGATGCCATCGGTGTTGTATTCAGGACGATGGACGGAACAAAGCTGATGTTTGCAAGTCCCTTTAATGCAGGGAATGCACGCGGGATGTATTTGCGGAGCATGAATCCGGTGAAGTCTTTGAGAACTTCCGGATATTCGTCTTCCTGCATATATTCATTTTCAATGACCTGATAGGTGGACCAGTTCGGAACACTGGTTCCCGGACGGCCCGGCCAGTCGATCATTGTGCTTTGTGCGATCTCATTTGCTTTTCCGCTTGCCAATGCGATGTGCGTTGTTGCATCCGGCTGGAAGGTGTTATAAAAACGGTATACTGCTTCATTTGCTTTGTCAAAGTCATACATGGCTTCTTTGAAAGAAGAACCTGCCATGTTAAAGATGCAGGCACCGAACATCGTACAGATCGGAACACGGTCGGGCTCTTTCAGCTGGACTGCGTCTTCGACTAACTGAATTCTTTTTGCAAACTGCTCGGCAGCAGGCGAATCTTCACTTGCACCGCGAACACCCTTGGAAAACCATGCAGAACTGGAATCGTATTTTTTCTCTTCAGACATAATATTACCTCCTGACCTTATTGATGGAATGTATCGTTTCCGGAACCGTCTGCTGTTCAATGCATCCGGAAATAAACTTTTTCAGCCTTCTGAACAAAGTTTATAGCGGTCGGAATTACTATAAAATAGCTGAGAAAACAAAAGTGCTTCGCTGCGAATCCATTGTTTTTGTCTTTACAGACAAACGACCGTAAGGATATAATCGATTTGAAACGATTGTTCTCACAGAAAGAAGTTGTCTGAAGGAACAAAAGGAAATCGTCGAAGAAAACCCTGGAAAGGAGCTGTGATTATGAAATTCTCCATGGCAATCTTTGAGGAATATCTGAAAAAATACCATCCGGTTTCAATCATACGGTCTACGGAGCCGACGATCGTCGGAGTCAAGCTGTTTTCTTATGAAAGCACGCCGGATCCGGATTATCTTTATGTCGGACATAACAATGACTTTTTTTCCAATGCAGACAGCAGGGAGATCCTTCTTGTCCACCGCAAAGATGTGATCAGTCTCTCCACCAGCGAGCTGGAGGATGTGTTCAATGCTGTGATGGAGTGTATTTCCTTTTACAGCGCCTGGGAACAGAAGATGCTTTCGGCGTACACCACACCGAATCCGGAGCAGACGATCATTGATGCCTGCCGGGAAATTTTCGGCCCGATGTTCTTTACGACCATGAGTCTTCAGATCACGGCGATTTCCAAACAATACCCAAAGGGAAGCGTCAACCCGAACTGGGATGATTTCCTCGAAACGGGGACGCTGTCTCTGGAGCGTTTCTCCAGAATGAGAGGCAGCGCTTTTATGGACCGACACAACCAGATACTGGAGTGCGGGATATTTTATGAGGACAATGTCGAGGACTACCGGCATTCGATCATGGTCAGCCAGGTAAATCTCAGCGGGAAACTGACCGGTCAGATGACGATCATCAGCAAAGAGCCGTTCAAAGACTATCAGATCCATCTGGTTCCGGCGTTAAAAAACGCCCTTTGCCTGGTCTCGAACACATTGACCGACGGCGACCGTGGAACGATCGCGCAGAGCGTTTTTCTGGATCTGATCAATGGAAATAAAAATGAAGCAGCCTTCCAGAAGTTTTATGACCTGATGGGCTGGATGAAAGGACAGATCCATTTCGTGGCAGTATTGAAATACCGGCATAATGCGCGGGTTTCCTATGGGTATGATATGGATATCCTGCGCAAGGAACTGCCGGACTCCGTTTTCTGCCTCAATGAGTCGGAAAACAGGGAACTCGAGATCGTCTGCTGTCTTCCGGCAAAACTGCCTGCCGGAGAGGATGCTCCGAACCGGTACGGTGTTCAGAAACATTCCCAGTTCCTGAGTACCGTGAAAAGTCTGGATCTGGAGTATGGCTGCAGCTTCCCGATGGAGGGTGTTGGGAATCTTGATGTACAGTATCAGCAGGCAAAAGCTGCATGCTTAAAAGGACAGCATTTCTTTTATGACTGCGGAATGCAGGAACTTTTAAATTTTAGCGGAACGGCTGCGTACCGGAAAGCCGCGATCCACCCGGCGGTATGGAGAATTTTAGACTATGATAAGAAAAAGAATACCGATTATTATCCGATGATGGAAACGTATCTTCATAATGAGCGGGACAGGGTCCGGACGGCGGAAGCGCTTTTTGTCCACAAGAACACATTGGTCTATCGGCTGAAAAAGATGGAGACTCTGTTTGATATCCGTTTTGACGATACATACGACCGGGAATACCTTTTAATATCAGTGAATTGCCTGCAAAATCTGCTTTGAAAGCAGAAGAAATTTTCTGGTAAAAGATTAATATGCATAAAGCTGTTTTTGTCCGGCGGGACAAAAACGGCTTTTTTTAATTTCATTGATTCCGTCCGCGGGGATATTTTTTCATGCCTTCAAAAAGCTTAGGATGATAACGTGAAGAGAATAAACACATTCGGAAAAGAATGAAAAAGACAGGAGGTATTTATATGAAGAAGACACTTAGGATGATCCTTGTCCTTGTGCTGACGGTGGTTCTTGGTGCAGCAATGCTTACTGCCTGCGGCGGTGGCAGTGATACTCCGGCGCCGGCAGGAAGCGGCGGAAGTGCGGCTCCGACAGCAGGCGACAAGTCGGAAATTGTGATCGGCTGGGTTGCCCCGTTTACCGGCCCGTACGCAGTTTTTACACAGGCATTTGACTGGACCAGCAAACTGTGTCTGGACAAGATCAATGAAGACGGCGGTATTTATATCGAAAAATACGGAAAGAAACTGCCGGTTAAAATCGTAACCATGGATACGGAATCCGATCCTACAAAAGCAGCAGAAGCAGCAACCAAGATGGTAAACGACGGCGGCATCGACTTATTGGTCGGCGCATGGACTCCGGATACCACGATTCCGGTTGCCGGTGTTGCAGAAAGATTCCAGATGCCTTGCCTTTGCCCGAACAGTCCTGCGGACAGCTGGGCATCCAGCGCAGAGCATGAGTGGAGCTGGGGTATGATGTTTAAGATCGCCGATTATATCAACGGTGATATGCTGGCGCTCGACAAACTGAAAGATCAGACCAATATGAAAGTCGGCTTTATGTTCGACAGTGCAGTCGACGGAGTCCTGATGTCTCAGATGGTTGGCGAAGAGCTGGCAAAGAGAGGCTATGAAGTATTTGATCCGGGCAGATATCCGGAAGATACGACAGATTATACCTCTGTTGTGAAACAGATCCAGGCAGCAGACTGCGATATCGTTTATGGAAATATGGCGCTTCCGCAGTTCCAGACCGCATGGGGTCAGTTCCACGAACTTGGATACAAACCGAAAGTCCTGATCGTAGGTAAAGCGCTCTGCTTCGGAACCGACGTGGAATCTCTTGGCGAAGGCCGCGGCGAGAACATTATCGTTGAGCACAACTGGGATGCTTCTTATGGATACAATTCTCCGCTTCTGGGTATGAGCTCACAGGAGATCGCTGAGAAATTCGAAACAGAGTTCGGAACCCAGAACCCGGGCACCGAGCTTGGATATGACATCGCAGCGTTTGAAATCATTCAGGCAGCGCTTCAGGCTTGCAAGGACTTAGAGCCGGCTACCGTACGCGATGCGATCGGCGGAGTAGAGATGACCGGTATTTTCGGAGATTATAAATTCAATGCAGAAGATCATGTATCGGTATTCCCGATAACAACTGCACAGTGGAGAAGCGGCGGCAAATGGCCGTATGAAGTGCACGTTGTTTCGCATGGTAACTTCACGGTAATTCCGGAAGAGGATCCGCAGATCTTTGCAGACAGTACACAATAATCATGCAGTAGGGTGCAGTATGATTTATTTCTATCCTGTGTTAAGGGGTGCGGCGGAATCTGCCGCGCCCTTTTACTATGCACTTTCAGACAGGAAAAAACTGTGCTATGATAGCCGGTAAAGAAAGGACGTTGAGACGTCGGAGGAATCAGCAGGAGGAGCTATGGAAGAAAGATTGGAAGGCATCGAAAAAATCGAAGCGGAAGTAACACCGGAAGTCACAGAAGCGGAAGTAACACCGGAAGCTGCAGAGCCGGCAGCAGAAGTGCAGGCGGAAGCAGCTGCAGAGGAAGTTCCTGCAGCAGAAGTTCCGGAGGAGGCAGCACCGGCAGAAGCTGAGGCAGAAGCGGAAGCTGCAGGGCCGGCAGCCGAAGAAGCGCCGGCAGAAGAAAAAGAGCCGGAAGTGATCCCGTCCATGGATGAGTTCACGGAAGAGATTGAAGCTTCCCTTCAGAAGATCTATCCGGGTGATGTTATGGAGTGCACCGTTGTTGCGGTTGATGAGGAAGCGGTTTCCGTTGACCTGGATTATTACGCGCCGGGCAAAATTCCGGTAGCGGAGATGAGTGCAGATCCGCTGTTCAGCGTGTTCACGGATGTGCAGATCGGCGACCAGTTTAAAGCGGTCGTTCAGAATCCGGACGATGGATCCGGTAATATCGTTCTTTCCAAGAAAGAGGCGGATTCGGAATTCGCCTGGGAGAAGCTCGAGCAGATGAAAGAAGAAGGCACCGTGATCTCCGGAACGGTTTCCGGGGCAACGAGATCCGGCGCGGTCTTTTATGTTGAAGGCATCCGCGGTTTTATCCCGGCTTCTAAACTGGCGCTGAAATATGTTGAGGATACCGAACCGTATATCGGAAAGAAGATCAATGTCCAGATCACGGAAGTGGATCGTGCGCGGAAGAAACTGATCCTTTCTGCAAAAGAGCTTCTCGTGGAAGAGGCAGCAGAGAAGAAACTCGAAAGCATCGGCAAACTTTCCGTTGGCGGAGTTCTTGAAGGAACCGTCGAGAAGATCATGGATTACGGCGCATTCGTGGATATCGGAAACGATGTCTCCGGCTTGCTGCATATTTCCGAGATCAGCGAAAACCGGATCGCGCATCCGAAAGCTGTCCTGAAACTCGGACAGAAAGTAAAGGTCAAGATCATCCGGATCAACGAAGGAAAGATCAGCCTTTCCATGAAGGCGGCTGTGGAAGCGGAAGAGGAAGTTCTGAATGAAGAAGCAACCTCTTACAAGAGCGAGTATGTTCCGAACAACCCGTTCGCAGCGCTGCTGAAAGACATCAAACTGGACGACTGATCCGCTGACTCCATCGGCATCCGGCTCCGAATCATAGGATGACCGGATTACTGTCGGCTTCAGGTTCGCTTAACAAAACAAAACCGCCGCGATTTTCTGACAGGAAAACTGCGGCGGGATTATTATGTTCTGAAAAGGTTTGCGCGAAACAGATTTATTCTTCCAGTGCTATCAACGGTTTTACTTCTTCATAGATTTGGGAAAAATCGATCGTGCATTTTCCTTTCGAGATTCCGAGCGGGATCTGATTCTCAAATGTATAGACGTCCGGGAACAAAAGACAGTCATCGCCCTTTTCCTTGAATTGATAAACGGCTGTTTTTAATTGGCCGGGATCGATAAACCATGCTTCTTCCACCCCTGCCTCTTCATATTTTTTCAGCTTGAGTTTCATGTCTTTCTTTTTCGTCGATGGGGAAAGGATTTCCACAACAAATGGCGGGGCTCCGAAATAAACCCGTTTTCTAAGGTCTTCCATTCCGCAGAATATAATAAGGTCAGGCTGAACCATTGTATAAATATCCCGGTCGAGCTGAACATCCGCAGGGGCGAAAAAGACGTGGCAGTCTGTATTATGCTTTCGAATACATTCATTAAACTGGATAAACAGCTGGCCTAAAATCATCTGATGTACATACGACGGTCCTGCCATATCATAAAACACCCCGTCGATCAGCTCCACCCGCACATCGTCCGGCAGCGCGTAATAATCATCAATCGTATATAGGCGTTTCTGCTTTGCAAAAGCATCATACGAGACATCCTCGCGCAGAACCAGTACATCCGAATCCGACCGGAGATCTTCCTTCGAATAAACAACGCGTGGCGCGCTGAGCACTTTGTCAAGAGCCGCCAGGGTCTCGTGTCGAGGCGCCGTCGTATAACCCCCGAAAATTTTCTGCACAGTTCCGAAAGATACGCCGGACAGCTCCGAGATCCGCTGGTTGGAGTATCCCAGTTCTTTTTTTCTTTTTTTCATCTCATCCAGTGTCATCATAATCAATCCCTCCTGTAAAAGAAGTGAAGGCATCACCGATGATAAAAGGATAATATAAAATCAATAATAAATCAACCGATATTCAATAAATAAACAGCAAAAATAAAGAACGGAGCATGTGCAACACAATAAAAAATCAACCGAAATAAATAGAGAACAATACAAGACGCAGCAAACAATCAACCGAAAATATGGTTTTCCACAAACATAAGGCGCGCCGGGTTCGCATTGTCTTTATTCCAGGCGGCGATGATAGGGATCTGCCTTTCCTCGCCTTCAATCGGGACGACCGTGACTTTTTCGCGGATTGCAATATTGTCCGTTATATAGGACGGCAGCAGGGCATAGCCAAGTCCGGCGGCAACTGCAAGGATGCTGGTTTCGATATCATCCGAAACGTACTGCACATCCGGCAGAAAACCGGCTTTGGCGAAGGCATTTGTAATGGTTTTTACTTCTCCGTATTTATCCACGTTTTTTTTGATATCGATCAGCGGATAGCCCTTCAGTTCCTCGCGGCGGATCGATGTCCTGTGAGAGAGAGGATGGGACACGGGCATCACTGCGAGCAATGGATATTCTTTGATCACGCGGTATTCCATCCCTTTCATATCATCCATATCGTCGAAGGAATAGAGAATGTTAAAGATCAGATCCAGGCTGCCGCTGAAGAGGCCGTCATAAAGCTCGGCGACATTGTCCCGATACAGGGACAGCGAAATGTTCGGATAATTCACATGGAATTCGGAAAGGGCATCGGGCAGGAATGTCTTTTCAAAGCCTTTGACAAAGCCGAGATTCAAATGGCCGGTGATTCCGGTATCCGCTTTTTGCGCACGGTCGACGGCATCGCGCGTTCTGCGGATGATCGCGCGGGCATCTTCGAGAAAAGTTTTTCCCGCCGGTGTCAGTTCCACCTTGCGGTTTGTACGCGTAAACAGTTTTACGCCAAGCTCTTCCTCCAACGCCTTGATCTGCAGCGTCACGGCAGTCTGCGAAATATAAAACTGTTTAGCAGCCTTTGTGAAGTTTAAAAGTTCGGAAACGGCGATAAAATATTCCAGCTGACGGATCTGCATGATAAAGTCCTTTCTTTTCATATGGTTTATCACCCGGTGCAGGATATCCTGGTTTCTACCTGCGGCCAGGACACGTATCCTTG
>CAZOHB010000026.1:0-20842 GCA_964579345.1 uncultured Parasporobacterium sp. | reverse complement strand
GAGAGCTTTTATATAGTGTGCATTGTCAAACATATACAAATTGGGAACTATGCTTTCTTCCTTATCGTCATATTCATCCCGGATATCGCCAACGATTTCCTCTAAAAGGTCCTCCATCGTGACGATACCGACCGTATCGCCGTACTCATCCATTACAGCCATCATGCTCTCACGCGCTGCCTTCATTTCCCTTAAGAGTTCCGAAAGATGTTTTCCGTCATAGGTATAATGAATCTCGCGCATAATGTCTGCGACACGAAACGTGCTGATCTTTTCCGGATCATAGAAGACAAGATCTTTGACGTTCACAATTCCGATCAGCTTATCCTCCTCTTCATCATAAACAGGAAGACGGGTAAAAGGATCAGCCTTAAATACATTCATGATCTCTTCATACGTAGAGTCCGCTTCGATTGCTGTGACATGAATCCTCGGGACCATAACCTCGCGGACGGTCGTATCCGTAAAATCAAAGACATTATTGATGATTTCTTTTTCCGCTGATGTTGTGACACCTTCTTCGTGACTGACTTCTACGATGGATCGAATCTCGTTTTCTGTATAGGATTCCGGTTTTTCATTTTTTCTGACGCCAAAGAGCCGGATCACGCCGCCTGCTAAAAAGTTGATCGCAGCGGCAACCGGTGTAAAGATGATCATCAGAACATGGATCATTGGGGCAAACGCAAGTCCCATCCACTCTGCCCGATAAGTCGCCATCGTTTTCGGAGCAATTTCTCCGAAGATCAGCACCAGCAAAGTCAGGATACCTGTGCCGACTCCGATGAGTTTTGATCCTAAATGTTCTTCAAAAACAACCGTCGTTATTGCTGAGGCTGTCAGGTTTACGATATTATTGCAGATCAGAATCACACTGAGCATTTTGTCCTTTTTATTGAGGACCTTTTCCAGTGTTTTGGCATGGCGCACATTCTCATCCACTAACGTTCTCAGACGATGGGGAGAGATCGTGGTCAGCGCGGTTTCCGACGAAGAAAAAAGCGCAGACAGCACAATTAAAATAACAATAACAACGATCTGTACTACTATCATTCCATAAAGTCCATTTGACGCTGCAGCAAAACTACAGCGTCAAATCAAGTGTTCATTCCTATATCTAAAATTATTTTACAACAATGTTGATGATCTTGCCCGGAACATAGATCTCTTTGACGATATTTCCGGAGATCTTATCAGCAATGACTTCTTTTGCCTTAGCAAGTGCGTCTTCTTTGCTCACATCGACCGGCAGCTTAACGGTTCCGCGGACTTTGCCGTTGACCTGTACGCCGATCTCGATCTCATCATCTTTGCAAAGTTCTTCATCATACTGCGGCCATCCGCGCCCTGTATTGAAGACGCTCTCTTCATGACCATAATCAGACCAGAGTTCCTCTGCAACATGCGGTGCAAACGGAGCAAGCAGCTGAATATAAGCTTCGATCGTCTCTTTGTCAATTCCGCCGTTCTTCTTTGCAATATCCTGCAGTTTATTGTTGTACTCCATAAATCCGCTGATAACGGTATTTAAGCTGAAGTTCTCCAGTCTTCTGGTAATGTCGCGGATCAGTTTATGACGGATCTTGATCATTTCATCTGTCGGAGCAACATTCGCCTCAAGGCTGTTCTGCGCCAGCGTATAGAAACGGCTTAAGAAACGGTATACACCGTCGATTCCTCGCTCATCCCATTCGCTGTCCAGTTCCGGAGGACCAACAAAGAGTTCGTACATTCTTAAGGAGTCACATCCGTAGTCTCTGACCAGATCGTCAGGAGATACGACATTGCCTTTCGACTTACTCATCTTGATTCCGTTCTTACCGGTGATCATACCCTGATTGAACAGTTTATGGAACGGCTCATTAAAATCAAGCACTCCGATATCATTTAAGAACTTGGTGTAGAAACGGGAGTACAGAAGGTGCAGTACCGCATGCTCTACGCCGCCGATATACATATCGACCGGAAGGTACTTATCTGCTTTCTCTCTGTCTACTAACTGCTCTTTATTTTTCGGATCCACGTAGCGCAGGAAGTACCAAGAGGAACCTGCCCACTGCGGCATCGTGTTTGTCTCTCTCTTTGCCGGCTTTCCGCACTGCGGGCAAGTCGTATTGACCCACTCACTGATTGCTGCAAGCGGAGATTCACCGGTTCCTGTAGGCTCGTATTTTTCTACTTCCGGAAGGGTCAGCGGGAGCTGATCTTCCGGTACCGGGACGCATCCGCAGTCCGGGCAATGCACGATCGGGATCGGCTCTCCCCAGTAACGCTGGCGGCTGAAGACCCAGTCACGCAGTTTGTAATTGACTTTTTTCTTTCCAAGACCTTTCTGCTCGATCTCTTCCGGCGCTGTCTTTTTCAGCTCGTCGGATTTTCTTCCGTTCCAGTCTCCGGAGTTGATCACGATACCCGGCTGGGTATAAGCTTCCGTTAACGGATCCTGCTCTTTTCCGTCCGGGCTGATGACCTGGATGATCGGAAGATCAAATTTCTTCGCGAACTCAAAGTCTCTGTCATCGTGAGCCGGAACGCACATGATCGCGCCGGTTCCATAGTCAGCAAGTACATAATCCGCCAGCCAGATCGGAACCTTCTCATTGTTCAGCGGATTGATCGCATAGCTTCCGGTAAAGACGCCGGTCTTTTCTTTATCCTGCAGACGGTCGACAGAAGATTTCATAGAAGTCTTGAAGATATAGTCTTCCACTTCCGCTCTTCTTTCCGGCGTTGCAAGATCAGCCGCGCCTTCATATTCCGGAGCAAGAACCATAAAGGTCGCACCATATAAAGTATCCGGTCTCGTTGTATAAACCGTGATGTTTTTATCCGAACCGTCAACTGCGAAATCGATCTCAGCGCCGAAGGATTTTCCGATCCACTCGGTCTGCATCTTGATCACTTTCTCCGGCCAGTCAAGGGTCTTAAGATCGTCCAGCAGACGATCTGTATAAGCGGTGATCTTCAGCATCCACTGCTTCAGATTCTTCTTGGTGACCTCAGCGCCGCAGCGTTCGCATTTTCCATCTACGACTTCCTCATTTGCAAGACCGGTCTTGCAGCTCGGGCACCAGTTGATCGGCATTTCTTTTTCGTATGCCAGACCTTTCTTAAACATCTGAACAAAGATCCACTGTGTCCATTTATAAAACTCCGGATCCGTTGTGTTTACTTCACGGTCCCAGTCATAGATCGCCGCGATCTGATTGATCTGGCGTTTGATGTTCGCAATATTGGATGCTGTCGAAACAGCCGGATGGATTCCCATCTTGATCGCATAGTTTTCAGCAGGAAGTCCGAACGCATCCCATCCCATCGGATGGATCAGATAATAGCCCTGCATTAATTTATACCGGCTCCATACATCACTGATGACATAACCTCTCCAGTGGCCAACATGCAGTCCGGATCCGGACGGATACGGGAACATATCCAGACAGTAATATTTTTCTTTTTTACCATCATCTACATTCACCGGGTGTTCTTCCCAGATGTCATGCCATTTTTTCTCGATCTCTTTGTGATTATAGGTAACTTTCATTTGTTTACACCTTTCCATTACACAGGCTTACATTTTAAGATTTTTCTACCGGCGGGCCTTTTCAGATCCGCCAAAAACATCGGCAAATATTGTATCACAACAGTTGTGTAGATTCAATGAAAAGAAAAAGCGCATTGAAAGAATCCAATGCGCTTTCCAAACCCTTTCGAAGCTGTTATTTCATCAGATTTCCGAGGATTCCGCGGATCAGTTTATTCGCGGCTGTTTTTCCGGCACTCGTAAGTACGTCTGTTGCAGCCTTCTGCAGTTTTTGTTTCTGTTTTGCTTTTCTTTTTTCTTCTTCTTTTGCTGCTTTCTCCGCTTCTTTCTCTTTCTTCAGCTGCTCTTTCGCCTCTTTCACAGCATCCTTTTTCAGTTTCTCCAGTTCTTTTTCCGTCAGGGTCGTTGTGCCTGCTGCCTCTTCTTTTGCAGTTTCCACAAGAGAAGGTTCTGCAGCTGCCTGTGTGGCTGCCTCCCGTTCTGCAGCTGCTGCCTGAACCAGTGACGGACCGGACGGAATGTGATCCGGCGTTGTCGCCTGCGGGAGGATATTCTGATTCTGCACAGGTGCAGTTCCCATTCCCATGTTCGTCTGCATCATCGGTGGTGCAGCCTGCGGCTGGCTCTGCTGCTGAACCGGAGCTGTTCCCGGTGCATAGCCGTTATTTCTCGGCATTCCACACTGCATGCAGAAATTACCCGGATTGTTTTTCTGACCGCAGCCGCAGTCCCAAAGTCCTTCTGCCGGTGCCGGCTGCGGAGTCACTCCCTGCGGAGCAGCAGCCTGCGGCTGGACAGGAGCCGCGGTGGCAGCTGGTGTGATCACACCGGCCGCAACTTTGCCGGTCAGAAGTTCATATGCGGATTCGCGGTCGTATGCAACATTGTATTTAATCCCCATTTCCCCGGTTGCGATCGCATAGTTCAAAACTGATTCCTCGCAGGATCCCATAAGGCTCTGCGGCGGAAGGATCTTTGCGCGCTGCACCATCGTCGGTGCACCTTTTTCATCCAGGAAGGAAACCAGCGCTTCTCCGGTTCCGAGCTGGGTGATCGCTTCTTCTGTTTTAAATTCCGGATTGACGACAAAGCTCTGAGCCGCCGCCTTAACAGCTTTCTGGTCTGCCGGTGTATAAGCTCTCAGGGCATGCTGGATCTTATTTCCCAGCTGTCCGAGCACACTGTTCGGAATATCCGTCGGGCTCTGACTGATAAAGTAAACGCCGACACCTTTGGAACGGATCAGACGAACAACCTGCTCGACCTTGCTGAGGAGCTCTTTGGAATTCAGGTCAAATAAGATATGGGCTTCGTCAAAGAAGAAAACAATTTTCGGCTTATCCAGGTCTCCGACTTCCGGAAGTGTTTCATAAAGTTCGGAAAGCATCCAGAGAAGGAACGCCGCGTAAAGATCCGGCATCTGGAAGAGCTGCTCGCAGTTCAGAACGTTGATCATACCCCTTCCGTTTTCATCGGTCCGGATCCAGTCCATAATATCAAGGGCCGGCTCTCCGAAGAACTGGTCTGCTCCCTGCTCTTCCAGTTTCAACAGGCCTCTCTGGATCGCGCCGATACTTGCCGTCGTAATATTTCCATACGTTGTTTTATAGTCTGCCGCATGATCTCCGACCGCCTGGACGACTGCGCGCAGGTCCTTGAGATCCAGGATCAGCAGATTCTGGTCATCCGCGATCTTGAAGATGATCGTCAGGATTCCCTCCTGTACATCGGTAAGACCCATCAGTCTTGACAGAAGCATCGGGCCCATCTCGGAAACCGTCGCCCGGACAGGAGTTCCTTTTTTACCGAACACATCCCAGTAGGTAGTCGGATATGCTTTATATTCCCAACCCGCTTCATCAAGTCCGAACTTGGTGATACGTTTCTGCATATCTTCCGTATTGTTTCCCGGAACGCTCATGCCGGTCAGATCGCCTTTGATATCCGAAAGAAATACCGGAACGCCGGCATCTGAAAAAGATTCCGCCATGACCTTGATCGTGATCGTTTTTCCGGTTCCGGTGGCTCCTGTTACGAGTCCGTGACGGTTTGCAAGCGGTGGAAGCAAAAAGATCTTTTCATCGTTTTTTGCCATCCATATTTTATTGTCATAAAACATTCCCCATACCTCCTGTAATGACAAACAATTTCCTTACGCTCTTTGATGTTAATACTATCATGATTTTATAGGCTCAGCAAGAATAGAAACACCAGTGATCGCGGAATAAAACAGTGGAAAAAGCGGACTGCTCTATGATAGAATGCTTTGACAATTGATTTACGGAAGAACGATAAACACGGAGATTATTATGAACCTACACGATTTTTACTATGACCTTCCAAAAGAACTCATCGCCCAGGACCCGCTCGAAGACCGCGCGTCTTCGAAGCTTCTTGTGGTGAATAAAAACACCGGCGAATTAAAGCACGAGATCTTTCAGAATATCACCCGCTATCTGAAAGCCGGAGACTGCCTGGTATTGAACGATACCAAGGTAATCCCTGCGCGTCTCTTCGGAACACGCGTCGATACGGGTGCTGTGGTTGAGATCCTTCTTCTGACCAGAAAGTCCGATACGGACTGGGAATGTATTGTGAAGCCGGGCAAGAAATGCCGGACCGGGCACAAATTCTTTTTTGCGCCGGAATCCGGAGACGGCACTGCGCTTCTTTCCGGTGAGATCATCGATGTCCTCGAAGACGGAAACCGGATCATCCGCTTTTCTTATGACGGGATTTTCGAAGAGATCCTGGACCAGCTCGGACAGATGCCGCTCCCTCCGTATATTACACATAAGCTGAAAGATAAGAACCGTTACCAGACGGTCTATGCGACACATGACGGCAGCGCTGCTGCCCCGACAGCAGGTCTTCACTTTACAAAGGAACTGCTCGGGGAAATCGAAGCGATGGGTGTGCGGATCGCACGCGTGACGCTTCATGTCGGACTCGGCACATTCCGTCCGGTCAAGGAAGAAAATGTTCTGGATCATAAAATGCATTCGGAATATTATGTCGTTTCTCAGAAAGCTGCAGATACGATCAACCGCACAAAAGAAGAAGGCGGCAGGATCATCTGCGTTGGAACGACCTCGACCCGGACACTGGAATCGGTCGCTTCCGACGATGGAAAAATGAAAGCCTGCTCCGGCTGGACGGATATCTTTATCTATCCGGGATACCGTTTCAAAGTCACCGACTGCCTGATCACAAATTTCCATCTTCCGGAATCAACACTGGTCATGCTGGTCAGCGCGTTTTCCTCAAGAGAGATCATTCTCAATGCTTATCAATGCGCAATCGCGGAACGCTACCGCTTCTTCTCTTTCGGAGATGCGATGTTCCTGACAGACCTTATATAACAACTTCTGAATTTACAGATAAGAAACGGGCAGGGATGTGACTCCCTGCCCGCTATTTTCTACTTAAAACAGATTTGTGGACTTCTCCAGATCTTCTGCCGTCAGGCGCTTTGACATCGCCAGACCTTTTTCGATATCAATATCTTTGATGACGCCTCCCTGCTCTACGATGAGCCGTCCGGCTTTTCCTTTGCTTAAAACATCGATTGCATGAATTCCCATGATCGATCCGGTCAGACGGTCTCTGACCGTCGGGCTTCCGCCTCGCTGGACATAGCCAAGCACGGTAGGACGGGTCTCGATTTTTGTGAAGGCTTCGATCTCTTTGGAAAGTTCCACCGCATCTCCGACGCCTTCGGCAACGACAACAATGTAATGGTGCTTGCCGATATTGCGGCCTTCGAGGATGACTTTATAAACATCCTGTTCCAGGCTGAACGGAACTTCCGGAATCAGTATGACCTCTGCTCCGCAGGCGATCCCGACATTCAGCGCGATGTATCCGGCATTTCTGCCCATCACTTCGATCACGCTGCAGCGCTCATGCGAAGATGAGGTGTCGCGGATCTTATCGATGGCTTCCAGCGCGGTATTCATTGCGGTATCATATCCGAGGCTGTAGTCAGAGGACGCCACATCGTTATCGATCGTTGCAGGAATACCGATCACCGGAACACCCTGCTTTGCAAGATCCAGCGCGCCGCGGAACGAGCCGTCTCCGCCAATCACGACCAGCGCATCCAGTCCGTAAGCACCAAGCATTCCAATCGCTTTTTTCTGGCCTTCCGGTTTCATGAACTCTGACGAACGGGCGGTCTTCAGGATCGTGCCTCCGCACTGAATGATCTCGGAAACATCCCTTGTTTCCATCTTCGTGATCTCTCCTTCCAGAAGCCCTTTATATCCCCTCTGAATGCCGTACATTTCAAAACCATGTTTGATACCTGTACGCACAAGCGACCGGATCGCCGCATTCATACCCGGCGCATCTCCGCCGCTGGTGAGGATTCCGATTTTTTTAAATTTTCCGGATGCCATATCTTTTCTCCTATTGATTTCTTGCACCGATCTGTTCCATAAATTTCTCTGTATTTACAGCAGGATCCTTAAACACTGCGCTTCCGGCAACAATGACATTGACTCCTGCATCCATGACCGCACCGACGTTTTCCAGATTGATCCCGCCGTCAATCTCCAGATCGACCGGAAGACCGGATTCTTCGATATACCGCCGAAGTTCGGCTGCACGCTCGAGCGATCCGTCGATAAATTTCTGTCCTCCGAATCCCGGCTCAACGCTCATCAGAAGGATCATATCGCAAAGCGGAAGGAATTCCTTTACCACCGCCGGATCGGTTTTCGGTTTAATGGAAAGGCCGGTCTTAAGCCCTGCATCTTTGATCGCGCGCAGTGTTGCCGCAACATCACTGCAGGCCTCGTAGTGGATCGTAATGATATCGGCCCCGCTCTCTTTAAACTCATTGATATAGCGGATCGGCTCTTCGATCATCAGATGGACGTCAAAAACTTTATCCGTTGCGGGCCGGATCGATTTGATCACCGGCATTCCGAAGGAAATACTCGGTACAAATTTTCCATCCATAACATCAATATGCAGATACTCTGCTCCGTTTTCCGCAACTTCCCGGATCTGATCTCCTAATCGTTTAAAATCTGCTGCTAAGATCGATGGTGCTAAAATATACATTCTCTGTCTCCCGTTTTCATTTTATTTTTTTCAAGAGAAATGCCGGAGTAATACCGGCATTGTCTTTCTGGATCAATATTTTTTCTTTGCCTTCAGCTCTTCGTAAATGGATTTGTAACTGTTATACCGGGAGAGAGGAATCTTCTCCTCCAATACGGCTTTTTCAATTGCACAGTCTTTTGCCTTGATATGGGAGCAGTCAGCAAACTTGCACTGTCCCTGATACGGAGCAAATTCCGGGAAGGTAGCCGCCAGCTGCTCGCAGCTGCACATGCTCTCATCCACAAGAAGGGAAGTAAATCCCGGCGTGTCAACGATGCGGATTCCTTTTCCGACTTCGAAGATCTCATTGTGGCGGGTCGTATGTTTTCCGCGTCCGATCTTTTTGCTGATCGAACCTACAGCTGCCTGCTCTTCGGAAACGCCGTAAGCAAGTGTATTCAGCAGCGTGGATTTTCCGACACCGGAAGGACCTGCCATAACCGTGATCTTATTTCTCAGTTTCTGTTTCAGAAGGAACAGACCCGGTTTGTCACTGCCGGCAGCAATAAAGAATACTTTGCATCCTGCGTTTTTATAAGTCTTTTTCAGGTTTTTGATATCATCACCTTTTGCAAGGTCTTTTTTATTAAATACGATGATCGTTTCAATATTCTGTCTCTGCATCAGTACCAGAAACCGATCAAGAATGCTGAGGTTCGGATTCGGTGTACGAACGGAAAATACGACCATCGCCTGATCGACATTGGCAACTGCCGGACGGATCAGCTCATTTTTCCGCGGCTTGATATCCGTTACATTTCCCGTTTTCTCGAATTCACTGATCACATCAAAAACGACATCATCTCCGACCAGCGGAGTAATATTTTCATTTCGGAACGCACCTTTCGCCTTGCATTCATAAAGAGCCTTGTTCGTTGCTCTCACATAATAAAATCCCGAAAGTGCCTTAACGATTTTTCCTTCCATAGTTCACCCTTAACTCTTTTTATTTTCTGATACCGGATTAATTTCCGTCTTCGCCTTCTCCGCCGCCTTCACCCGGTGTCTCTTCTTCTGAAGGTGTCTCCGGTTCCGGCTCCGGTGTCGGTTTTTCTTCCGGTGTTTCCGGTTCCACACCGACCGTGATCACGATATAGGCTCCCTGCTCTACCGAAGAGCCTGCTGCCAGCGTCTGGTTGATAACATATCCGCCCTGTCCGGCTGCTTCCTGATATTTAATATCATATGTGAAGCCGGCTGCATCGAGAGCTTTGACTGCATCCGCCTCCGGACTTCCGATCAGCTGCGGCACTGTTGCCGTCTTGGTCTCGGCACCGCGGCTTACAACCAGTTCCACAACCGTATCTTTTGTGATCTCGGTACCTGCTGCAGGATTCGTTTCAATGATCTTTCCGGTCTCAACCGAATCGCTGTACTGTGTGGTCACCTTGACCTGGATTCCCAGTTTCGTCAGCGCTTCCTGCGCTTCTGCCTGTGTTTTGCCTTTATAGTCCTCGAGCTTGATCGTTTCCTGTCCGGAGCTTACCGTTAATACAACGGTCGATCCGCTCTTGACCTTCGTGCCCTCTTTGACGGACTGGCTGATGACATGGCCTTCTTCCACATCTTCATTTTCTTCGTATTTGATCTCGACTTTCAGATTCAGATCTTCAAGTGCTTTTTTCGCGTCTTCCAGCTTCATGTCGACAACGCGGATCACTTCCACGTTTTCTTCGACCTGGGAAGAGCCTCCGCATCCGGAACCGGAAGTAATCGCTTTGATCGAAACCACTGCAAGAACGATCAGGATAATGGCGCCTGCCACGATACCGCAGATCAGAAGGATCTTGTCAAATTTCTTACGCGGCTCCTGCTCTTCTTCCTCTTCGTACTCATCATCATACTCTTCGTACTCGTCGTAGTCGTCGTAATATTCGTCTTCGTAATCGTCGTCATATTCATCCGAATACGCCCTGCGGTAACGCTCTCCTTCTTCCGGCGTCCGTCCGCCTCTTCCTTCATTCCGAAGGACGCGTGCATCCGCATCCGTCATCAGGATCGTCGCATTTTCCTGTGTCTCCGGCTCAAGTACGACGAAGTCCTCATTCGGGGAGATCAGAGACGTTTTCAGATCGGCCAGCAGCGAAGACATTTTCTGATATCTTCGTTCCGGCTTTTTCTGCGTACATTTTTCGATGATCCGGACAACGCTCGAAGGAATTCCCGGAACGATGTCGCTGACCAGCGGAACGCTTTCCTGAATATGTTTCAGGGCGATCGTAACGGTAGAGTCGCCGTCAAACGGAAGCTCGCCGGTCACCATCTCGTAAAAGACGATACCAAAGGAATAGATGTCGCTTCGCTCATCCACCTGTCCGCCGCGTGCCTGTTCCGGAGAAATGTAATGTACGGAGCCTAAGATATCCTGGCTGATCGTATTTGCCGTCGTCGTCCGGGCAATACCGAAGTCCGTAACCTTGATCTTTCCTTCTCTGGAGATCAGGACATTCTGCGGTTTGATATCACGGTGAATGATGTTGGCGTTGTGAGCCGCTTCAATACCCTGTCCGACCTGGATCGCGATACTGGTCGCTTCCTTGATCGGGAGTCTTCCGTTTCGGTCCACATAGCGTTTCAGTGTGATACCGTCCACATATTCCATTACGATATAATAAATGCCGCCTGCTTCGTTTACATCATACACGCTGACGACATTCGGATGAAGCAGCGCCGCTGCGGACTGTGCTTCAATCTGAAATTTAGAGACAAAGGTTTTATCTTCGCAGTATTCCTGCTTTAAAAATTTTATGGCAACAAAACGGTTCAGCTTATGGTCCTTCGCTTTAAAGACATCGCTCATTCCGCCGGAACCGATCTTGTCCAGAATTTCATATCTGTCTTCTAAAAACATGCCGGGTCTTATCATATATAAAACCGCCTTTCAGGATCTTTTGTCATATTTTTAAAATTGATCAATACTTGGAGATCAGAACAACTGCAATATTGTCCTTGCCTCCGGCTTCATTCGCAAGGTCGACCAGTTTTTCCGCCTTTTCCTGCAGATCACCATCGGAATTGATGACTGCCATCATGGTGTACTCGCTGACCATATTGTAAAGTCCGTCCGTGCAGAGAAGAATGATCTCATCATCCTCCATCGTAACCTGGAAATAATCCGGTTCCACGGTCTTTTCCGCTCCGATCGCTCTCGTGATCACATTGTTCTTTTTATGGAAACGGGCCTCATCTTTTGTGATCTTTCCTTCTTTTACCAGCTCACCGACGTAGGAATGGTCCCAGGTGATCTGCGTGATCTCTTCACCGATGATATAAGCTCTGGAATCTCCCACGTTTACGATATAAGCCGTGTCGTCCCGCACCGTGCAGGCAACCAGGGTCGTAGCCATTCCTGTATACTGCGGCTCCTGTCCTTTGCGGTAGATCAGATTATTTACTTTATTGATCGCTTCACGGAAAATCGAAAGCGGCATTTTGGAATCGGAATCCTCCGAAATATCAAAAAACAGCTCCGCAGCATTTTCCGAAGCAAATTCACCGGCGTTATGACCTCCGAGGCCGTCACATACGGCATAAAGATTATCCAGATTGCCGATCGGCTCATCACACTCGAGTGAGTAATCCTGGTTGTACTTTCTGGACATTCCGATGTCCGTGATTCCGTAAGATCTCAAAGTTTCCTCCTTACTAACTGACCGCAGGCACCGCTGATATCTCTTCCCATCTCGCGCCGCCTGGTCGTTGTTACTCCCGCCTGTTCCAGTATTCTCTGAAAGACATCAATGTCTTTTTCTTTTGCTGCGCCGTAATTGTTTTCCGGGGTCGGATTGACCGGGATCAGATTTACATGCGCATTCTTCCCTTTTAACAGTCCTGCAAGCTCTTTTGCATGTTCCGGTCTGTCATTGACCTGATCGATCAGACAGTATTCGAATGTCACCCGGCGGCCGGTCTGTTCAAAGTAGGTTTCACATGCGGCCAGTACGTCCTGGATCGCATAGGTCTTTGCCACCGGCATGATTTTTTTCCGGATCGCATCATTAGGAGCATGCAACGAAAGCGCTAAAGTCACCTTTAGCCTTTCGCCGGACAATTTTAATATAGCGGGTATGATCCCGCATGTGGATATTGTAATATTTCTCTGACTTATATGCAAGGCATTTTCATGGCTGACGATCCGCACAAAACGCACGACATTGTCATAATTGATCATCGGTTCGCCCATGCCCATAATGACCACATTCGACACTCTTTCGCCGATATCTTTCTGGATCTCATACACCTGGCTTAAGATCTCCGACGCGGTAAGATTCCGCACACAGCCGTCGATCGTGGAGGCGCAGAACGAGCATCCCATATTGCAGCCGACCTGCGAGGAAACACAGACGCTGTTGCCATGCTTATACGGCATCATAACACTCTCGATCAGATGTCCGTCGACAAGCTCGAACAGGTATTTCTTCGTGCCGTCGATCGCCGAAGTCAGTACTTCTCTTTTTTTCAGGCCGCGGATCTCACACTGCTCTTCCAGCTGCCTGCGCAGATCCTTCGAAAGATTGGTCATCTCGTCAAAACTTGCAGCGCCCTTTTCATGCAGCCAGGAAAAGACCTGTTTTGTACGGAAAGCGGGCTGCCCCAATTCCTTCAAATAAGTTTCCAGAGCCTCGTATTCTAATGATTTAATGTCAATTTTCTGTGAATTCACTGTTTTTTTCTCATGCACGCCAGATAAAATCCGTCGCCTTCCTCTCTTCCCGGCAGATATTGCCTTTCTGTAAGCAGTTCAAACGGATGGTTCCGGAGAAACCACTCCGTATTTTCCTGATTTTCGCTTCTGTTTACCGTACAGGTACTGTAAAGCAAAAGTCCGCCTTCCCGGACGTAGCCGGAGACAACCGCAAGGATGTCCCGCTGAAGTTCGGAAAGCGACTGCAGATCTTCCTCCTTCAGGCGCAGTTTGATATCCGGCTTTCTGCCGATCACACCGATACCGGAACAGGGAAGATCAGCCAGAACGAGATCCATTTTCTCCCGGAGCGCATCATCAAAAATGAGCGCGTCATGTGCTTCTGCCCGGATATTGCCAAGGCCGCACCGCCGGATATTCTCTTCGATCAGCCGGACCTTGTTCCGGCTCAGATCACGGGCGAGAACCTCCGCCTCCGGAAAAAGCGAAGCAAGATGCAGGCTTTTCCCGCCGGGTGCCGCACAGACATCGAGGATCTGCTTCGTCGCAGACGGATCTGCAAACTCCGCTGCTGTCCGTCCGACCATGATCGAACTCAGATCCTGAATGACGATATGCCCCTGCTTCCATGCCGCAAGATCCGTCAGATTGCATGCCAGCTTCAGCTTCACCGCCTCCGGCACATCGGTAATCCGGCTCACCTCGCAACCGTCTTCCTCCAGCATTTTTATAACCGCTTCCGCAGATGTCCCGTTCAGAGACAGTCTGGCAAAGATCTCATTTCTCGGCTCACGAACCGCGTCAAAAAAGGCCTCCGCTTTTTTCTGTCCGAGCTCGTTTACCAGCCGGTCATAAAGCCAGAGCGGCACCGCATGTTTGACATTCTGCGGCATTCCGGGTTTTACCCCGCCCCGAAGGAACGCCCGGAGCACACCGTTTACAAACGGAACGAGTCCGGCGTATCCGCGTTTTTTCGCGAGCTTCGCCGCCTCATTGACCGCTGCGTGGTCCGGGACGGAATCCATAAAGAGGATCTGGTAAAGACTCATCCGCAGAATGTTTCGGATCACCGGCTTGATCTTTTTTAATTTAACCGAGGAATAAGAACTGATGATCCAGTCCAGATAGATGACCTGCTCAAGAACGCCGTGAAACAGCCGCTCCAGAAAGGCCTTGTCCTGCAGGGACAGCGGATGATCCTCCAGCGTATGATTCAGCACAAGATGGCTGAAGGCCCCGTCCTCCAGGGTCTCAACCAGCATGTCCAGTACAATATTTCTGATGTCTTCGTCCAAAGCTTTTTTACTCACCAAAGACAAATCCTTTTTCTAATTTTTTTCCGCGCAGGAACTCTTCGATCCCCATGCGCTTTTTGCCTTCCATCTGCACTTCTTTCAGGGAAAGGCAGGAACCGGAACATTCAACAAGAACCGTCCGTTTATCTGCATAGATCACTGTGCCCGGAACGCCGGTGCATTCCACGCCTTCCGGCGCATCCACGACATCCGCATCCCAGATCTTAAACGTTTTGCCGCTGAGCTTCGTAAACGCGCTCGGCCAGGGAGTGCATCCACGGATCTGACGCTCAATACACTCTGCGGATTTCTCAAAGCGGATTCTTCCGTCTTCTTTGTCCAGCTGCTTGATATAACTCTGCTGTGCTTCATCCTGCGGGGTCGCCTTTGCGGTCCCTGCTTCGATGGAGTCCACGACTTCCAGAAGCATTTCCGCCCCGATCTTTGCAGCTTTCGGAGTCAGCGTAACGACCGTTTCCTTCTTTTCCATTGGGAATTCTTTCTGCAAAAGGATATCTCCTGCATCCAGTTTTTCCGCCATTTTCATGATCGTAACGCCAAAAGTCGTATCGCCATTCAGGATGGCTCCACGCAGAGGAGCTGCACCGCGGTATTTCGGAAGCATGGAAGGATGGATATTGATACAGCCATAAGGCGCGATCTCTAAAAACCATTTCGGAAGCAGCTGGGAAAAAGCGATCACGACAAACAGATCCGCATTCAGCGCGCGGATCGCATCTTCCTCATCTCTGTTTTTGATCGATGCCGGCTGCAGTACAGGGATATCTGCCTCCAGGGCAGCCTGCTTGACCGGCGAATATTTCGTGGTCATTCCACGTCCGCTCGGCCGGTCCGGCTGTGTGACGACCCCCACCACTTCATGCCGGGATTCGATCAGTGCTTTTAATGCGGGGACGGCAATCTCCGGTGTTCCGAAAAAAACGATTTTCATATATTATTCTTCCTCTTCTGCCTCAGTCTGATCCATTGCCGGGACCTCATAGATCTCGCCGTTTTCCACTTTGTCTACATAGACGATGCCATTCATATGATCACATTCATGCTGGATCGCACGCGCAAACAGACCCCGTGCACGGATCTCATATGGTTCCATGTTCCGGTCAAGGGCTTTCAGCGTAATATCATTCGGTCTGTTTACATAGCCGAATTTTCCCGGGAAGGAAAGGCAGCCTTCCGTATCACACTGCATTTCTTCGTTATTCACAGTGATCTCCGGATTGATGATAACCAGATCTTCCCCGTTGTTATGCGTCAGCGGGTCGATCTCCATTTCAATCTCATTTCCCTCTTCGTCATACTCCGGCTCCGGCGGCTCCACCGTTACGATGCAGATGCGCTTCAGGACGCCGACCTGTACTGCCGCAAGGCCTGCGCCGTATGCGTCATGCACCGTTTCGATCATATCGTCGATCAGCTCCTGTGTCCGCTCCGTCATCTGTTTGACTTCTTTGGACCGTTTTCTTAAAATCTCGTCCTCTTCCAGACGAATCGTTCTCAATGCCATAATTAAACCTCTTTATTTCCCATCATTGAAAAATCAAAAACAATATCTATTTTCTTATCCGGATTTTCCTCCAGATATTGTTCTGTCAGATCCTTGATATCCGTCAGATCCCGGTAGATCGGGGATTTCAGGTAGATCACTTTCCGGTATCTGTCATTTATTTTTGCGATCGGGGCTTCTCCCGGTCCGATCTTTAAGATCTTCTCCCTGCCGGGGTTCGCGGCCTCCTTTGCCCGGATCGTACGGTCGATCAGCTGACTGAACAGATTGCACTGTCTGGTCAGATGCATTTCATCTTCCGAAGAGAAAAGGATCCCGAGCATATTCATGACCGGCGGGTATCCGAGCATCCGGCGGTAGGACATTTCCAGATCAAAGAATCCCTTGTAATCCTGCTGCGCCCCAAGACGCACGGCATAGTTTTCCGGACTGTACGTCTGGATGACCACCTGCCCCGCTTTCTTTCCTCTTCCTGCACGGCCGGCTGCCTGCGTCAGCAGCTGGAACGTCCGCTCCGAGGCCAGATAATCTCCGGAATACAGAGACATATCCGCGGCAAGGATCCCGACAAGCGTTACATTCGCGAAGTCATGTCCCTTTACGATCATCTGCGTTCCGATCAGGATATCGACCTGATGATCGGCAAAGGCGGAAAGGATCTTTTCGTGTCCGTCCTTTTCCCTTGTGGTATCGTAATCCATTCTAAGGGTTTTCGCCTGCGGATACAATCGATGGATCTCTTCCTCCACCTTCTGTGTTCCTGTCCCGAACGTTCCGATGTATTTGGAATCACATGACGGACACCTTTTTACCATAGGCATCTCAAATCCGCAATAGTGACACATCAATTTTCCGTTTTTATGATATTTCAGGGAGACGGCACAGTGCGGACACTGCAGCGCCGTTCCGCAGTTTCTGCAGGAGACAAAACTCGAATATCCCCTCCGGTTCAGGAAGAGGATGATCTGCTCCTGCTTTTCCAGACGGTCCCGGATCAGTTCATCCAGTTTCCGGCTGATGATCGAGCGGTTTCCTTCGTTCAGCTCCTCCCGGAGATCGACCACTTCCACCTCCGGAAGCTTCGCCCCGCTTGCGCGGATCTCCAGATCATACAGCTGGTAATCCCCTTTTTTCGCTTTATAGTAGGACTCTACGGAAGGAGTCGCAGACCCCAGTACGAGAAGTCCTCCGCAAAGTTCCGCACGTTTCTGTGCGACTTCACGGGAATGATAGCGCGGAACATTTTCATTCTTGTATGTGCCTTCATGTTCCTCGTCGATAATGATGATCCCCAGATTGGAAAACGGCGAAAACAATGCGGACCGGGGGCCGATGATAATATCGACCTGGCCTCTTCTTGCCTTTTCCAGCTGATCATGTTTCTGCGCATTGGTCAGTTTGGAATTGATCACGGAAATCCGGTTCCCGAATTTTTTATAAAAGCGGATCACCGTCTGATAGGTCAGCGCAATTTCCGGGATCAGAACGACTGCCTGCTTTCCCTGCTTTACAACACGGTCGATCAGATCGATATAGATCTCTGTCTTTCCGGATCCGGTCACGCCGCGGATCAGCGAAGGGCGCTTATCTCCGTTTTGAAAGCGTTCCCAGATATCATCCGCGATTTCCTGCTGCTGTTCATTCAGCTTAATATGATAACCCTGTTTTTCCTTAATATCGAAAACGTCCCTTAGATTTTCCCGGACGTCGGTTTTGATCAGACCTTCTTTTTCCAGGGATTTCAGGGTCGGTGCTGTAATATTCAGCTTGTCTTTGACAATATCAAACGGCAGCACTTTTTCGCTCTGCAGTTCGCTTAAGAGCCTGCGTTTTGCAACGCTCCGTTTGTCTTTCGTGTAGCGTTCGATCGCCTCTGCGCATTCCTCTTCGGAAACTTCCAGGGAGACGAAACGCTCCCGGATCGGCGCTGCGCTTTTCTTGACCGGCATGACGGTCTTGAGCGCCTGGTTCATCGTCGAGCCGTAATTGGTTTTAATAAAGTGCGCGAGCGCGATCATATCTCCGGTCGCAGAAGTGGAATTCTTAACGATCCCGCTGATCGCTTTCAATTTGGCAGGATCATAAGAGGCCGTATCCTTTACATTCAGAACAAAGCCCCGGATCAATTTATTTCCTTTTCCGAAAGGAATCTCGACCTGACTTCCCGGCCCGATGGAATCTGACAGGCTGTCAGGTATTATATATTCAAAAGGTCTGTCGACTTTCTCATGCGAGATATCGACAATGATCTCCGCATATCTATTCATACTTCCAGTTGATCTCATCCAGGATCTCTTTGATGATCACACGTTCATCAAACGGCCGCTTCACGCCGCCTTTGTCCTGATAATCCTCATGTCCTTTTCCGAGAAGGAGGATGATGTCCCCTTCTCTTGCATGTTCGATGCTGTATTTAATCGCTTCCTTCCGGTCCGGGATGATCACATATTCCCCGTCGGTCTTGCTGATTCCCGTAACGATGTCCGCAATAATATCGTTCACATCCTCCATCCGCGAATTGTCTTCTGTGAGGATCGAAAGATCGGCATACAGGCCGCTCATCTCTCCCATCTCGTAGCGGCGCAGTTTCGAACGGTTGCCTCCGCAGCCGAAAAGGCTGACGATCCGCTTCGGTTCATACTTGCGCATCGCTTTCAGGATGCTTTCCACTGCGACGGCATTGTGTGCATAATCGATCAGCAGGGTAAATCTCGGTGAGATATGTACCGGTTCCATACGGCCGCGTACATGCACGTTTTCGAGTGCTTCTTTGATGATCGCGGTTTCCACACCGGCTGCATGGCAGACACTGATCGCCGCCATTGCGTTATAAACAGAAAACTCTCCCGGCGCACTGACACGGAACTGCTCGCAGATGCTGCCTTCCGTACGGAAGGACATGCCCAGGAATCCGGCTTCCCTGACATAGCGGATGTCCTTTGCCTGCAGATCCGAAGGCTTGTGACAGGAATAGGTCGTCACATCGCAGGTGCAGTGTTCGGTCATTGCCGCATAATGTTCATCATCAAAGTTAAAGTGACCATGGCGGCATTGCTGAAAGAGAAGGCTCTTGCAGTGGATATAATCCGCCATGTCTTTATGTTCCGCTCCGCCGATATGATCCGGCGAAAGGTTTGTAAACAGTCCGTAATCAAAGAGGATTCCGGAGACTCTGTGCAGCATCAGCGCCTGGGAGGAAACTTCCATCACACAGGCATTGCAGCCGCTTTTCACCATCTTGTCAAAGAAGATCTCAACATCGATCGACTCCGGTGTCGTCGTCTCGGTCTTGATAAATTCGTCTCCGGTAAACGCGCCGACGGTGCCGATCGTTCCGACCTTATATCCGGCCATTTCAAGGATCTTCTGCACCATACTCGTGATACTGGTTTTTCCTTTGGTTCCGGTGATCGCGATCGTCAGCATTTTCTCTGCCGGATGATCAAAGAAAGCCGCGCTGGCAAGTGCCAGAGCATAGCGGGTATCCGGTGTTTTGACGATCGTCAGATTCTTTACCAGTTCCGGATCGAGAGCCTTCAGTTCCTCGTCGATCCCGCGCTGGATGATCAGCGCAGAAGCCCCTGCTTTCACCGCGTTTGCGATAAAGCGGTGTCCGTCCGCTTCCGCTCCTATAAAACAGAAGAAGGCACTGCCTTCTTTTATTTTCCGCGAATCATTCGTCAGATCCGTGATGCGGATATCCTCGTTTCCCTGCACGAGCTCATGTTCAACGTCCTTTAAAAGATCTTTTAAATTATTCATAATCCTCACTCTGATTTTGTCTGAAACATTTCTTCAAATGTATAAAGGTCTACTAAAATTTCCCTCGGTTTTGCTCCGTTCGGCGGACTGATCGCGCCCATCTCCGTCAGCTGATCGATGATCTTTGCAGCCCGGTTAAAACCGACACTGAAATGACGCTGGAGCATGGAAGAAGAAGCCTTGCCCATTTCGATGCAGAGTTTTCCTGCCTCGAACAGATACTCGTCCTGTTTCGACGCATTGCTCTGTCCGGAATCGCCTCCGATCTCCATCTGTCCATCTGTCGTATTGTTCATAAATTCCGCAATCTGCTGCGCTTCTTCCGCGAAATAATCCTCCGTTTTATGCTTCTTTAAGAAGTCGACAACATTCGCGACATCATCATCCGAAACAAACGCGCCCTGCAGACGTACCGGTTTCGGGAATCCGGTCGGATAGAACAGCATATCGCCGTTTCCTAACAGTTCTTCCGCGCCTTTCATGTCGATGATCGTACGGGAGTCGACCTGAGATGCAACAAGCAGAGCAACACGGGCCGGGATATTCGCTTTGATCAGACCGGTTACAACGTCAACAGAAGGACGCTGGGTCGCGATGATCAAATGGATTCCGGCCGCTCTGGCAAGCTGTGCCAGACGGCAGATCAGAGCCTCCGCTTCCTTAGACGCAACCATCATCAGGTCCGCAAGCTCGTCGATCACGATCACGATCTGCGGCATGCGCTTCGGATTCTCCTCTTCACTGCTTAACGTGCCTTTATCAAATTTTTCATTATAGCTCTTAAAATCACGGACGCCGGAAAGCTGCATACGCTGGTAGCGGTTTGTCATCTCATTGACCGCCCAGCGCAGGGTGCTGACTGCCTGTCCCGGATCCGTCACGACATCTTTTACCAGATGCGGGATGCCGGAATAGACACCAAATTCGATCTTCTTCGGGTCGATGATGATCAGGCCGACCTC
>CAZOHB010000025.1:19680-20906 GCA_964579345.1 uncultured Parasporobacterium sp. | reverse complement strand
GGTCCGTTTAATGTTTACAGTTGGAAATGAATTTTTTGGCAAGTTATTGAATGAACCAAATCAGGAATTCGGGGTTCACGAGGGAACGATTATTGGGTTGTCATTGGCAAAAGGAAAAAAAGATATATTCCTTGTTTTCAATGGGAGAACAGCAGTTCTTTCGGGAGATGAACAGGAATAATAAGCTATGAGGAAATAACCAAATGACCGAGAATCCCTAAACTGCTTATAGGAAACGGCCTTTTGTGATATGGTTGAATTGTGGCTAAATTAATGATACAATTTGGTCACGCAAGGAGGTGCAATATGCAAATTATTCCTATAAGAGATTTGAAAAATACAGTTGAGATTGAGAGAAGATGTGCTGAGTCAAATGAGCCTGTTTTCGTGACGAAGAATGGATATGGACGACTGGTCGTTATGGATATAGAGTACTATGAAAGAACCATGCAGAAGATCAGTGAGGCAAGTCTCGTTAATAAGGGCATCGCGGATTATGAGGCGGGAAATCTTGTAGAAGGCAAGTCTGCGATCGGCAAGCTGAGGAAAAAACATGGCATCTGAAAAGTATAATTATGTCCTGACTCAGACTGCAGAGGCGGATGTTGATGATATCTTTGCGTACATTGCCGGGAACTTGTCCAATCCGGATGCTGCATCTGATTTTGCGGACGAATTGGAAATGAAAGTTGCCGATGTCTGTAAAAATCCGAAGTCGGGAAAACCAGTGGATAATGACTATCTGAAAAGAGATGATGTGCGTCGGATCCTGGTCGGCAATTATGTAGTATATTATATCGTTGATGAGGATAAGCGGAACGTCGTGATCCTGAGGGTAGTATATGGAAAACGAGATCAGGATCAGGTTTTGAGAAAAATCTGAGAAAAAGCACGGGATGTTATCCTGAATTCCCCCTTTCTTTGAGTATTTATCCGGAGGGCCCCATCTTCGAATCCCTCCTTCTCCGTTGAAAAAGACAGAGTGCCGGTGGCACTCTGTTTTTTTCAATGAAGTTCATTGGAGGGATTCGAACAAGGAAGATCCGAGCGCGGGAGCGCGAAGGAGCTGACGTGGCCTGAAAGGCGGCAGAGCCGCCGGCGGGAATCCCTCCTTCTCCGCTGAAAAAGACAGAGTGCCGGTGGCACTCTGTTTTTTTCAATGAAGTTCATGGGAGGGATTCGAACAAGGAAGATCCGAGCGCGGGAGCGCGAAGGAGCTGACGTGG
>CAZOHB010000025.1:0-19580 GCA_964579345.1 uncultured Parasporobacterium sp. | reverse complement strand
CCTGAAAGGCGGCAGAGAGCCGCAGGGATTCAAACATAAAGTATCCGAAAGGAGGCGAAACGCAATTCGTAAAATAATATCCACTTGATAACGTTTTTACGAAAATGAAACTGTATACACCGAAAAAATAGGGAAAACCAAGGGACAAGCAATGGAAAAGCACCGAAAATCAGGGAAATACCAGGGAAAAAGCACGCATAAAGCTTTAAATCATCGGTTTTGCCTGGGATTTTCTTTGCTGTTTCGTAAAAGTGTATGTAAACAAATAAAAATTTACGAAAGCTTGAAATATTATTCGGCTCGGGCAAAGTAGAGAATGCGGCTCATGACGTATGCGAAGAACGAATGAACGAAACCAGTTTGTTGGAGAGCTTCATGATATCGGAGCAGGGGTGCTCGAAAATCTTCAGGCTGAAGAGAAGGGTCATCGCGGCTCCGATCAGCAGATAGACGAATACGGCGCCGGCCATCGACCAGGCGCTTCCCTGGAAAGCCAGCCCGGGAAGGGTGCCGGCTTTTTCTGTCTGGTATGTGCCGCCGAATAATACGAAAAGATTCGGAAGAACCGCCAGAGTCCGGAACAGATAGCAGAGCGGACGGTGCCAGAAATAAACGTTCAGTGTGCGTGATCCCATTTTGGTAAAGAATTTGAAATCCTTATTCGGAACCACGGCGATCAGCGAAAATACGAGGATCATCGCGATGCCCCAGATAAGAAGGCGGTACAGCCAGCCCAGAGGCTCTGTAAGCGGAAAGAACTGGGACAGGAATTCATAGGATCGGCGGCCGGTAAACCATTTCCTGAGATTGTAAATGCCAAACGGCCCCAGCGTACAGAACAGCAGGGAAAGGAGCAGGAATAAGCCGCCCAAAATCCGATAGACGTTCTTTTCAATAATGGGCAGAAATTTTTTCATGTCCATATAGTAGCCGAGTGCATAGATCGGCAGGAAATTGATCAGTCTGGATAAACATAAGACATCGCCGACAAACGGCAGATAGCCAAAGACGGCGCTGAGTGCAAAGGCTCCTAAAATGATGTAGCGGGGCTTTACTTTACCGTCGATCTTCCGCATCAGGAAGAAGAGGATCTCATAGGCTGCAAGCACAAACAGGTACCATGGGATTCCGGGTTCCCCGAGCCAGTTCCAGAAGGGGTTCTGTCCCATCAGGGTTCTTGTAAGAAAGATAAAAATCTTGAGGGCCCATCCGCAGAGAAAAAAGCCCAGCGCCTTTTCCCAGCGCATATGAAGCTCGCCTTTGCATCCAAGGCCGGCGCGCTCCTGCGTTATATACTGCTTGTGTACAAGGCCGGAAAGAAAGATAAAAGCCGGCATATGAAAGGTGTAGATCCACAGTGTGATTCCACGGATCGGAAGACAATCGGAAACATAATCACTTGACATGTGTCCGATGACGACCAGAAAGATCAGAATCGCTTTTACATTATCGTATTTATAGATTCTCTGTGAAACGACAGACTCCATTTGCAGCATTTTACGCAGGACGCTCTACCCCTCTTTTCTGTGAGCAGACCTGCGCGGTTCCTTTTTTCATATTTACGAAGATTGATTATAACGATTATTTTACAATATGCAAAGAATAAAAATGGCGGGTATGCGTTCCACAGGGATTTATGGTATCTTAATACCATATTACGATCCTGATCTTTGAGAAAGGAAAGAAAAGAAAAAATGAAAAGAACAATCCGATCGATCATTCTGACCGTGATCCTGGCAGCGCTGGTCCTGCTTGGAGTGACGGCATGCGCCGGAAAGGGCGGCAATCAGGAGCCGCAGGGAAACAACCCGCCGGCAGTCACACAGGAAGCGTCCGAGGGAGAGCAGCAATCGCAAACACCGTCGAAGCAGGAAGAACCTTCCGGTGAACAGCAGACTTCCGAACAGCAGACCTCGCAGCAGGCGCAGACAGAGCCGCAGAAACAGGAAACGACTGATCTTGTCGAAGAGGGTGAGTGGTATTATGACAAAGATCATGTAGCCGCTTATATCGATCAGTTCGGAGAACTGCCGGGAAACTATATGACCAAGAAAGAGGCTCGAAAGCTTGGCTGGAGCGGCGGCAGTCTGGAGCGGTATGCCGAAGGCCGCGTGATCGGCGGAGATGTGTTCGGCAACCGGGAAGGGCTCCTTCCGGACAAGAGCGGGCGAACGTATTATGAATGTGATATCGATACACTTAATCGCTCCGAACGAGGAGCAAAGCGTATCATCTTTTCAGATGACGGTCTGATCTATTATACGGATGATCATTACCGGAGTTTTACATTGCTGTATGGGGAGGAATAAAGGATGAATATTTTTATTTTAGACGGCGCATGCATGACCGATATTACAGAGACGCACCGGTATCTTGCAAAGATCCTGCGGCTTCCGGGTTATTATGGAGAAAATCTGGATGCCTTATATGACTGCCTGACGGAATTTGATAAAGACAGTCTGATCCTGATCATGAACAGGGAAGCGATCAACGCAAACCTTGGAGAGTATGGTGACAAGCTGCTCGATACGTTCTGCGGCGCAGCACAGGAAGAAGACGCCTTCATCCTGCATATCCGCTAAGAGGAAAAACGATGGGACAGGCTTCGTTACGCAAGAAAATCCTGAAACCGCTGGATGCGGTCGGGCTGGATAAAATAACGGATATCGAAGAAGCGCTGAAGCGCCGGTTCGGTTCGGAAAAGGCTGCAGAGATCACGGCAGAGTGGGAGCGGCTTTCGAAAGAGGCGGATCAGACAGACCGGCCCGGAAAACAGGACGATCTCTACAATTATCTCCATGCAGACCCGCAGCTCAGCATGATCGTAACCAATTATACGGATGCGGCAATTATCCGCGCGTTCTGCATGTGGCTTTCTGATCATCGGGAGCTGTTCGGCAAAGAGATTCTGGATGTCGGATGCGGAACCGGTATCATTACCTGCTTTCTGGCGACGATCCTTCCGGAAGCACATATTACGGCGATCGACCGTTCCGCAGGCTGTATACAGACCGCAGCGTGGGTCAGGGAGCAGATGGGAGCAGAGAATGTGGAATTCCGGGCCCTCCCTGCAGAGCAGCTGAAAGGCAGGACGTTTGACACGGTCCTTTCGGTGCGGACGATGCACGAAAATATCGGGATCCGGTATACGGACAATCGCTTCCTTTCATTCTCCAAACAGGTGGAAACATACGAGAATGTATATGAGGAGTACAGCCGCCTGCTTGCAGGCCTCGTTGCAGAAGGAGGCAACCTGGTCTGTATCGAACGGAATCAGATGGATACCGAATTCTACAGCCTTCTCAGAACCTTGCAAAGACAGGGCCTTACGATCCGGCCGGACTGCCTGAAAGAGCTGCAGTGCGAGGAATCCGACCTGAAAGAAAAATCGGTTTTCCAGACCATCGCAGCGGGCAAAACCGGAGAGGCAGGAATCGATGCAGATGCGGAAAAGGAACTCTTTGACATCTGGTCAGAAAAGGCATTTTCAAAATCAGAGGATCCGGATTATTTCACCCGTCCACAGGCGGACTGGTTTACAGAGCAGCATAAAGGCAGCCTTCTGGAAGGATATTCCACCTATGATGCAGCCGGAACGCAGCTTGCAAAAGCCTGCCTGCTGCGCATGAAAGAGGATCCGCAACATTTCCTGATGTATCAGGCGAACTACGGGAAGGCAGGGGTACAGATCCTTCCGTATGAAGCGCTGGACGAGGCGAAAGAACTGTTCGAGGATCACAAAACGATCGATGCGGCAAGAGGCTTTCATGTGAAAACAGAATAAGAAGAATTGCCTCAGATACGGCAGAATCTGACACAAAAGTCATAAAAATAATAATATTTTCATGTCAGCAAAAAAATCTTTGTGGTAAAATTATTTTCAGAAGCGTGGAAAGTATCGTGACATCATTCTTTCCGACACGCGCGGGACAACAAAAAAACAGGTATTTTATGGAGGATTTTACAAATGAGTGCACAGGTATTAGATTGCAAAGTCGTTGCTCAGGCAATTAAAGATGACTGCAAAGCTGCAGCAGAAGCTTTAAAGGCGCAGGGAATCACCCCGAAGCTTGGTATTGTTCGTGTTGGTGAGAAAGGTCCGGACCTTTCCTATGAGAAGGGCGCAACCAAAACAATGAACGAGGCAGGAATCGAAGTTGAAGTATTTGCTATGCCTGCAGACGTTTCACAGGAAGACTACATCGCAAAATTCCGTGAGATCAATGCGGATCCGGCAATCCATGGAATTCTTGCTTTCCGTCCGCTTGACAACATTGATGAAAATGTTGCAATCGGCGATAACCTGAATCCGTTAAAAGACGTTGATGCCTGCACAGCTGCAAATATGGGCAAACTGGTTATCAATGACCCGACAGGCCTGTATCCTTGCACAGCAAGCGCTATCGTTGAAGTAATCAACTACTATGCAGAAGAGATCAAGAAAACAGTTCGTCCGAACTATGAGCCGCTTCCGCTGGCAAAACCGGGCCAGGAAGATGACGTCTGCTGTGGTCTGGATGTCTGCATCATCAACAACTCTAACGTTATCGGCAAACCGGCTTCCATGTTCCTTACGAACCGTTTTGCAACCGTTTCCATCGTTCACCATCTGACACATGCAGAAAAGAAGAATATGTATACGCAGGGTGCTGATGTTGTTATCGCAGCAACTCCGTTCAAAGATTCCGTTACTGCAGACATGATCAAAGAAGGTGCGATCGTTATCGACGCAGCAGTTGTTCGTGAGAAAGCATTTGATGAGAATGGCGAACCGATCATGAACGAGAAGACCGGAAAGCAGAAGATCAACACCTTCGGATGCTGCTCCGCAGACGTTGAGGAGAAAGCAAGCTGGAAGACTCCGGTTCCGGGAGTTGGCGCGATCACAAGTGCAATCCTTGCAAAGAACCTGATCAAGGCTTGCAAACTTCAGAACGGTATTGACTGATTTCGCTTATAAACAGAATCGAATCTGAACATCCATCTGACTGCCGCGATAGAAGTATCACGGCAGTCTTTTTCTCTTGAATCCAATATTTGTTAAACAAAATAATAAAAACTGTTTTCTAAAAAGAGAAAATTGCATATAATAAAACAGATATTTTTTTAACGATTGATTTTAAAAGGTGAAGCATACCCATGATAGAAATGCTTCTGAAGATGTCAGTCATGGTCATCATCTATGTGGTGATCTCGCTGCTCTTGTGGAGACTGTTTAAGAATAAAAAGTATTCGATAGAAGCCAGGATCATTGTTGGTCTGGTCTATGGACTGGCTTCTGTTCTTTCTACACATTTCGGAATTCAGTACAACCATATGGTATTGAATATCCGTGATGTCGGTCCGCTTACAGCCGGTCTGTTTTTTGACCCTGTTTCCGGTATCATTGCCGGACTCATCGGTGGTATCGAACGATATATTGCCGGAACTTTCTGGGGCGTCGGATCCTACACGACGATCGCCTGCAGTGTCTCAACCATTCTTGCCGGATTTCTTGCGGCGTTCATGCAGAAATTTGTGCTGAAGAAAAAAACTCCATATGCGGTCCCTGCGTTTTTCATAGGCGCTGTGATGGAAGTTTTCCACATGTATGCTGTGTTTATTACCCATCGGAATGATATGAGCATGGCTTTTTATGTCGTCAAAAACTGCTCGGTTCCGATGGTCGTTTTTTCCGGTGTGGCATTAGTGCTGACAACGTTGTTTATCCGTCTGACAGAGGGCAAAAAGCTGCTCGTTTTCCGGAACGGACATAAGGAAAAAACCCCGATCGCACAGATCTTTCAGAGAAGTCTGATCGTTGTTTCGCTGATCGTTGTTTCGATTAACTTCTTCAATACCTTCTTCCTGGAGACGAAGTCAGCGATTCAGGATTCCACGGAGCTGTTATCAAAATCTGCAACGACCCTTCGGGCGGATTACCATCAGCTGACGGCGATCAAAGAAAAAGTAAACCGGATGGCGGAAGACTCGGCCCTTGCTTCTGCTGTCGTAATTGCGGAGCAGATCGAATTGTATGGCGGATCGGATAAGATTGATGTTGCTTTTATGGAACAGGTGCGGGAAGCATTTAATCTGATCTCCGTTAATGTCGTCGATTCCAAAGGACTCTCAGTCGTTTCGGCAGGAAGTTCTCAGGTTTATACTTCCACATTCTGGGATGTGATCAATGGGAAAGAAGAAAAAAAAGTGGCATTGCTTTCCGAATCCAGCGCTGCAGTCGGGGTCCGTTTTTCAGAAGGAATGGTACAGGTCGTTATTTCCATTGACAGTTTCGCGGATATTATGAGCATTTCAAGCCTGACGAATATCTTTTCCAATTTCCAGATTGGAAAAGAAGGAACCTTTGATATTGTCCGGAACACCGGAATCATTTCTGCCGGAAATCATGATGAAAAAGTGCTGTCAGGAGAACGGCTGAAAGAATTGCAGGAGCGAGAGGAAAAGAAAGCGTTTACGGATGTCTGGTTTAATGTCGAATCGCTTTGCTGGAAAGAAAAACTTTCCAATGGATCGATCCTTTTAGTTGCGCTTCCTACTTCGGAAGTATTTGCAAGCAGGGACGCCATCGCCTATGAAACGGGACTTGCTGACATTCTGCTTTTTGCCGTTCTGTATGCAGCCCTTTTCCTGATGGTACAGCATTATATTGTCCGCAACCTGAATAAAGTGAATGTTTCTCTCGGAAAGATCACGGAAGGCAATCTGAACGAGGTTGTTGATGTCCGTGCATCCAGTGAGTTTGTCTCTCTTTCCAATGATATCAATCAAACGGTTACGACGCTGAAAGGATACATCACAGCTGCGGAACGCCGTATGGAGCAGGAACTGGAATATGCGCGTGTGATCCAGGAATCAGCGCTGCCGAGAAACTTTAATATCCCGCGTAATGATTTTAATATTTATGCGCAGATGGATCCGGCAAAGTCGGTCGGCGGTGATTTCTACGATTTCTTTGTTGTGGGTCCGGATGTTCTCGGACTTGTCATTGCAGACGTTTCGGGCAAGGGAATCCCGGCCTCGCTGTTTATGATGCGCAGCAAGACGTTGGTGCAGAATCTTGCCAAGATGGGAAAGACGCCTTTAGAAATCCTTTATTTGGCAAATAATGCCCTTTGTGAAGGAAATGATGCGGAAAGTTTTGTAACTGTCTGGATCGGCATTGTGGATCTGAAAACAGGAAAAATGGTTTGTTCCAACGCAGGCCACGAGTATCCTGTCCTGATGCGTGCAGGCGGGGAGTACGAACTTTATCGTGATCCGCACGGACTTGTGCTGGCCGGTATGGAAAATGTGAAATATAAAGAATATGAAATACAGCTGAATCCGGGAGACCGCCTGTTTGTTTATACGGACGGTGTGCCGGAGGCAATCAATGAAAAGACCGAGCAGTATGGCACGGATCGTCTTTGTGCTGCTTTAAATCGTGTGAAAGATGCGTCTGCTGAGGAAACACTGAAGCAGGTGCGGGAAGATGTGTTCCAATTCGTCGGAGAAGCGGAACAGTTTGATGATATTACGATGCTCGGCTTTTTCTATAACGGAAATCTTGATGAACCGATGTCGGACAATATTCTTTAAAAAGAGCAGAGCGGGGATGGAGAAGAAAACAAACGCAAACAGAATCACCGGATTCCTGTATCGATGTTTGGTACTTCTGGCTATCGCGGCGGTCTTAATGACCGGCTGCTTTTTTTCTTGTCCTCTCAATTCCCATGCGGCGACGGCAAACGAAACGGCCGAAAACACGAAGCTGACAAAAAAAGAAAAGAATAGATATCTGTTTATCGGCAACAGTCTGACTTATTATAATAATTCTCCCGAAATGTTCCGCTCTATGGTAAAGACCGGAACCGGGAAAGAGATCGAGACTGTCGAACTCGTTTATACAGGAAGGACGCTGGAAGAACATGCAGGTGCGATTGCTGCTGTGATCCGTACAAAAGGGAAAAGCAGCAAACTGAATGAGCAGGAAAAGAAGTTCTTTTATGCGCTGAAAAAGACCACATATTCCAAAAAAGTATATGACGGTTATGCAGAGCGAATCTGGGATAAAGAGAATTCCTGTCCGAAACGCTTCGGTACCGTGATTCTGCAAGTATATTACCGACACGGACACGGAGATGTTGAGGAAAACGGGATCGCGGACAGCATTATAAAAATTATCAATGCCCTGAATTCTCCGAATACAACGTATGTGGTCAACGCAACCATGCGATCTGCAAAAAGCGGTCTGAAAAAATTTGTAACGGTTCAGAATACGATTGATACGGCCGTCTTCAATGCTGTTGAGCTTGCAAAAAAACAGCTGAGCGGCAAATACAGGAATCTGCGCATTGCTTATACAGGACGCGCATTCAGCAATTACCTGCTCCAGGCCGGTGAAATCTATGCACAAAAGACAGAACCGGAAGCGTACGATATCTATACAGACCGACCAAACTGGAAAGGCACTGTAAATGATCTGTTCTACGGTGACAATCTTCATCCGACCCAGTTAGGCAGCTATATCGAGGCGGCAACGCTCTACAGTCTGTTATTCGGCGACCCGTGCGAAACAACGGGAACCTATAAGGCCTCTGTCAATGGTTTCGTGACGCGTGTGGATGGATATTTGCTGAAAAAAGCAGCGAATATTGCTGCCTTATATCGAAACGGTGCCGGATTTCAGTCTGCGGATCTTTTGAATTCTGCAGCAGAACTGGCATATCTGACACAGTGTGACGATCTGCGGCTGACGTATGATCCGGAGAACTATCCGGAGGTGAATCTGAGTGAGGCTGCGCCGGAATTAAGAAAAGCTTCAAAAAGTGATTCCGGAATCCAGATCGGATGGAAGCCTTTGGATGGAGCAATCCAGTATCGTGTTTTACGAAAGACAAATGACGGAAACTGGAAGCGACTGGGAGTCACGAAAGGAATCAGCTTTTTTGATGCAACCGCAGCCTTGGGGCATACATACACCTATACCGTCCGCTGCATCAATAAGGATGGTACGGAATATACCAGCAGTTATGATAAAGAGGGGATCGTCTGCGACTATTACGCGCAGCCGGTTTTAAAGTCTGTGACGAATAAAGAGGCCGGTGTCCGGATCAAGTGGAAGGCATCGTCCGGTGCGGAGAGATACCGCATTTACCGGAAAAGCGGATCCGGCAAGTGGATCACTGTCGGTGTCAAAAAATCCACCTCATTTACAGATGTGTCTGTAGAATCCGGAGTCAGTTATACTTATAGCGTATGCTGCTGCAGCGCAGACCGGTCAAGAGATACCAGCTCATATGATCAGAAAGGTCTGAACATCACCTTTGTTGCGGCACCGGAGCTTAAGAATGTGCGGCTTACCTCAGGAGGTGCGGCAAAACTGACATGGAAAGCATCCGTAGGAGCGGGGCAGTATGCCGTTTACCGGAAAACAGGAAAGAACGGATCCTGGAAGCGGATCGCGACCGTCCGAAAGATGTCCTATACAGACCGCACCATTGAAAAGAATGTGACGTACCGCTATAGTGTCCGTTGTATGGACACAAACGGGAAGAGCGCGGTCAGCGATTATGACCGCACGGGGCTTGAATTTCGAAAATAATTGAATCAGAGATCATTGCGGCGGAGGGCGAAAGCGCTCCGCTGTTTTCCGTTCTGAAATTGTAAAAAAAGCGTTCCTGTGCTATGATTCTTACTGGTAAGAAGAGCGCGGAAAGAATTTTAGCGCTAAATCAGATGTTCGAATGGAATGACTTTTATGATGGTACTGAATGAGATCGGACAACTAAGAAAAGTGCTTCTTCACAGACCGGGAAGAGAACTGGAGCACCTGGTTCCGGAGGAACTGGAGCGGCTCTTGTTTGATGATATCCCTTATCTTAAAATTGCAAGGGAAGAACACGATGCCTTTGCGCAAACCTTAAGAAATTACGGCGCGGAAGTCGTTTATCTGGAAGATCTGGCTGCCGAAACACTGCGGCTTTCTCCGGAGATCAAGGAACGGTTTCTGCGGCAGCTGATCTGCGAGGGCGGAAGCAAAGCACAGAATTTCAGCGAAGAACTGTTTGAATATCTGATGTCTGTAAAAGATGAAAAGGAGCTGGTCCTGAAAACGATGGCCGGTGTTTCTTCCGGCGAACTCGGAGTCCGGAACCGGCAGCCACTGGCGGAACTGATCCAGCGTGAAAACCGCTTCCTTCTGGATCCTCTTCCAAATCTTTATTTTACACGAGATCCCTTTGCTGTCATCGGCAAAGGAGTCAGTCTCAATCACATGTATTCCGTAACAAGAAACAGAGAAACGATTTATGCTCAATATATCTTAGAGCATCATCCGGACTATGCACCGGACCTGAAGTTCTACTATCACAGGGATTATTCCAACCGGATCGAGGGAGGAGATATTCTGGTCCTGAGTCCGAAAGTCATCGCTGTCGGAATCTCACAGCGCACAACGCCGGAAGCAATCGAAGTACTTGCGAAACAGGTTTTCGCCGACCCGGAAAGCCGGATCGAAACGGTTCTTGCAATTGATATTCCGAGCATCCGTGCATTTATGCATCTGGACACCGTTTTCACACAGCTTGACCGGGACAAATATCTAGTGCACCCCGGCATCCTCGGGACGATCCGTCTTTTTGAGATCAAAGCGGGCGATCCGGAAAGAGCGAAGGAAAAAGGCGAAAGCTGTCTGCGGGTAAGAGAGCTGAGCGGCAGTCTTGATACGGTCCTTGCCGACTATCTCGGTCAGGAACATATCAGTCTGATCCAATGCGGCGGCAACAGCCGTGTGGCTTCGGAAAGAGAGCAGTGGAATGACGGTTCCAACACTCTGTGTGTCCGGCCGGGAACTGTGATTGCTTACGACAGAAACTATATCACCAACGGAATCTTAAAAGACCACGGGATCGAAGTCCTCGAAATACCGGGATCGGAACTTTCGAGAGGAAGAGGCGGTCCGCGCTGCATGAGTATGCCGTTGGAAAGAGATAACATCAGTGAAGGAGAATAAAAATGTCATTTTTAATGCCTGTCTATCATCACCCTGATTTTACATCCAAAGCGTTTGTGGAAGCTCCGGACGCTGTTTATGCTCCTGCGCCGAAGGACGGCGTTGTTCCGGACAACTATCACAGCACGTCCATGTATCCGGAGTTTTTTAAGATCAATGGAGAATGGAAACTGGCGGAGGAAAGCCGGATGGATTCCTGTGTGATCCTGCGGGAAAACGGAAGACTGGATGTTGTGGAAGCAAGGAATGTTAAAAAGGGAGACCTTGTGATCCTCGGACGGACCGAGCGGTGTGAGGACGGGATCTTTATGCATTGTCACGGCTTTGAAGACGGGAGCGAAGGGCTGGATGATCAGTTTGTCTTCCGTCAGGGAAGAAGCCGGGAGACTTCCTACGCGCGTGATTATGATAAATTATTTGAATTGCTGAAATACGAAAAGGAACATGGCGGCAAGGTCGTATGGGTCATGGGACCGGCCTTTGCTTTTGATGCCGATGCCCGTGCGGCGATGGCTGCCTTGATCGATCACGGATATGCGCAGGCTGTTATGGCCGGAAATGCGCTGGCAACGCACGATCTGGAAGGCGCGTATCTGCATACTGCGCTGGGACAGGACATTTATACCCAGAAGTCCCAGCCGAACGGACACTACAATCATCTTGACGTCTGCAACAAAGTCCGGGAAAGCGGGTCCATGGAAGCGTTCGTCCGCGAACATGATCTGAATGACGGAATCATGTGCAGCTGCATCCGCAATCATGTTCCGGTGGTCCTGGCGGGTTCGATCCGTGACGACGGCCCTTTGCCGGAAGTGATCGGAGATGTCTATCAGGCGGCAGCAGCCATGCGTGATCAGCTGCGGGACTGCACGACAGTGATCTGTCTTGCAACGATGCTGCATACGATCGCAACAGGCAATATGACGCCTTCGTTCCGTGTGCTTCCGGACGGCACGGTGCGCCCGGTTTACTTCTACGCAGTGGATGCGGATGAGTTTGTCGTAAACAAATTACTGGACAGAGGAAGCCTGAGTGCGACGACCGTTGTTACAAACGTTCAGGATTTTATCACACTTGTCGCAAAAGGACTTCATGTCATCTAGACAGTTTCCAAAGAGACGTGTATACTATCTTGCGCAGCATTTGTTGTGTCTGCTTAAGTTGCGAAATTTTCAGGAAAATAAGAAAGCTTCATGAAGAAACGTAACGGCCTGAAAGGGCTTTTGATCATATGTATAGTAGCGCTGGTTCTGAACGGAGGACTGCTCGTCTGCAGCGGACTTTCTCCGTCTGCAGTGAAGGAAAACCAAATCCCGCAGGAGGCCGAAAATTGGGAATCCGGCAGGGTGATTTCCGGAGAAACCGCAGAAGATAAGATCGTTATCGAACCGCTGATCAAGCGGGAAACGAAACGGTTCCTCTTCGTCGGAAACAGTATGATGTATTACAACAATCTGCCGGAAATGGTCGGTTCTCTTGTAAGGGCAGGGACCGATTTCGGGGTGGATCCGACGGTGGTCGTATACAGCGGAAGAACGCTGGAAGAGCATGCAGGCGCAATCGCTGCGGTGATCCGTACAAAAGGAGACAGCCGCCGTTTGAAGAAAAAGGAAAAACCTTATTTCCATCTCTTCCGGGATACTGCATACTCGGAGGAGATCTATAACGGCTATGTCGAGCGGATCTGGGACTCGGAGCATAACTGCCCCCGCCATTTTGATACCGTCATTCTCCAGTCTTATTACCGGAACGGAAGCGGCGACAGCAAAGGAAAAGAGATCGCAGAGAGCATTTGCAAAGTGATCGATGCTTTTGATTCTGCGGATACGACTTACGTAGTCAATGCTGCTACAGCATCCGCAAAAACGGATTTTGAAGTGTTTTTCAAACGCCAGGGTAAGATTGACAAAGCTGTCAGAAAAGGCGTTTCTCTTGCCGCTGAAAACGCGGAAGGCGCATATCAGGAAATTCAGGCTGCGGTTTACGGACGCGCATTCTGTAATTATCTGCTCCGGTACGGCAATTCCTACGCGCAGAGAACGGAACCGAAAGCATATGCCGTTTATACGGCTAAGGAATGGGGCAAGGGGATCGTCAACGATCTGATCTATGGTGACGGTGTCCATCCGACACAGCTCGGGACCTATCTTGCCGCGGCAACCATTTACAGCCTTCTTTACGGAGATCCGCAGAAAACGATCGAGGAGTACCGCGCCTCGATGCATCAGTATGTCACTCGTGTGGATGGACGCAGAATCGGAAAGAACGGTAATTTTGCCCTTACATACCGGAAAGGAAAAGGATTCCGTTCGGATGCGATCCTGCGGGCAGCTGCTGACATCGCCTGGAGAACCCAGCAGGAAGGTCTTCGCCTGCAGTTTTACGCGGCGGAGGAGCTCTGAAGAAAGGTACACGCAAAAGAGAAAGGGAGCATAAATGCATCAGAAAGAAAGACGGTCCGTTATGGACCGCAGTAAAAATAAAAGGATCCTGACCATACTCAGTCTGCTGTTTCTTGTTGTGATCTGTATGGTTTCCGCCTGCGGACAAAAGCCGAAGCGGACCCCGGGGGAGATCATAGAAGAACTGGCGGTTTACTACGGCAATTATGGAGAAGATGCTGCGGAAAAGACAGAAGAACTTCTCAAAGAGCTTGAGGAAACGGACGAAAAAGCCGCTGCGCAGTGGAAAAAGATCTTAAAATACTGGAAGTATGCGAATCACGATATCCGCATAAATGAAGAAGTCCTTCCGGACGGACTTCCGGACGATGACACGCTTTGCCTTGTGGCACTGGGATTCAAACTGAAAGATGACGGTTCCATGAAAGAGGAACTGATCGAGAGACTGAAGGTCGTCCTTGCTAGCGCGAAGAAATATCCGAATGCCCTGATCGTCTGTACCGGCGGAGGAACCGCTGCGGGCAATCCGGAAGCAACGGAAGCCGGAAAAATGGCGAAGTGGCTGGAGAAAAAAGGGATCGCGAAAGAGCGGATCCTGGTTGAAGATAAGTCGATGACGACGGCTCAGAATGCACAGAATACATACGACCTGCTGCGGAAAGAGCAGCCGCAGGTTACGCAGATCGCGATCATATCCAGCGATTACCATATCGCTACCGGCGCGCTTTTCTTTGAATCCTGCTTCCTTTTGCAGGCGGAAGATCCGGAGCAGCCGGAAATGAATGTAATCTCCAATGCAGCGTATCATGCGCCGAAAGGGGAGCTGACAACGATGTTCCAGGCCGGAGGTCTGATCGAGCTGTCAGGTGATAAAGAGACCGCGTATGACATTTATTATGAGACCTATGATATCCACGAACTTCCGTCTTTGGATGCAGAGTAAAAAACAACACAGATGAGGAACCTGTTTCTGCGGAATGACAAGGTCTCGAACTGATGAAAAATGCAGCTTTTTAGAAGCTGTATTTTTTGTGCAAAAAATGTTGAAAAATCAAAATCTTTTACCAATTCTGAAAAGATTTTTACACCCGGACTTGTACCCTTACAAGGTTTTAACTGTTAACTCCTTTTTTTCTGTTCGTGATAATCTTTTTTCAGGATGGTGGATAGACACACCTTCCGGATTTTTTACTTAAAATCTTTCTGGGTTTTCAGAAAGATTTTCGGAGGGAATGGAAGAGGAAGACGCTTACCTGCAAAGAGTCGGATCTTCCTGAAAAAGGAAAAAAGGAGGATGCAGTTAATGAAAAAACGAATTTTTGCTGGTGCAATGGCGGTAGTTGTTACACTCAGCATGTCGAGCTTCGCAACGTTTGCCGCTACGGACGCTCCATCGTTTAAAGCCATTGCCAGCAGGATTACAGCGTCTTCATATGACGCAAAATCTGCCAGCGGCATCGTGATCGATGACAGCGAAAGCGGACATAACGGATTCCTGATCGTTGACAGTGATTATACGATCAAAGATTCTACGATCAAACTGAATACCGACGCAGACGGCTCTGACACCTGTGACTTCTCAGGAAAGGGAACCGCAGTTGCAGTATTCGGCGATTCCGACGTTGTGATTGAGAATTCCACGATCGAGACGACCGGTGTGGCAACAATGCCGATCTTTAACGACACCGGATCAACCGTGACCGTTAAGAATTCTGTCATGAAATCGAACGGCGGTACAATCTACTCAGATTATTTAAATACAGCAGCTCAGAACGTTATGGTGGCTCCGCCATGGATCCTCGGAATCATGGGAACCAGCCGCTGCACAAACCTGGAAGGAAAGGATTCCACGATCAACGTATATGATTCCGATACTTCTTCCGGCGCATGGGCAGTGCTTTCCACAGACTCCGGCTCCAACATGTATCTGAACGCTTACAACACCTCTCTGACCCTGAACAACAAGGATGAGTCCCTCATCCCGATCCAGGCAGAGGGTGGCCAGATCAAGACGCAGGATAACCCGTATACGTACAGATATGGTGCAGGCTATGGTACGTATGCGATCGGTGCGGCAGTAGAAGAGTTTGCAGGAGCAACCCTGAATGTCGGAACCTATGCAACGATCTTTACCGGCGGCAGCGCAACCTTAAAGAGTATTGAAGCAGGCAAAACTTACAAGGTCGCACAGGCAGACGGCTCAACCAGAAAATATAAAGCAACCGAAACAAAGAATACCGTTATTAACTCCGATACATTCGGCTACATGTTCCATCAGGGAACGAACAAACTGGATGTACAGGCAGGCACAGAGATCAACTCTGACTACGCAACCTTCCTGATGAAGACCGGTTCTTCGAATGAGACGGCAACCGTAACGGTTGACGGCGCAACGATCAACAACGGCGGTGTCCTGGTTCAGGTTATGGATAATGACGATGCTACCAACCCGGCTCCGGATATGAGCGTAGAAGGATACGGCGGACCGGTATTCGCTACAACGCATACCGAGCATGCAGGATTCTATGACGGACAGACCGAGCAGGGAACTGCTACTCAGGACTTCGCGTTCACGAACGGCGAGTACAACGGAAACCTTTACAATGGTTCCGGTTCTGACACATCCGATCAGGGACCTCTGAAGGGATCTCCGCTGAATGTGACCTTAGGCAAAGGCGCAACCCTGAACGGCGCAGCAGCTTCTACATCTGCAATCCATATGACTTATGACGGATCCAAATATGTAAAAGATACGCTGAAAGGCGCAGCAATTGAAAATGCAGAAGATGCAACAGTTCTCGGATATCAGAACACCGAATACACGATCTCTGAATACTTTGATCAGGGTCATGTAGCAAACCTTGTAAAAGACAATGGCGCAAACGACATCAACATGACATTAACGGATGATGCAGTATGGAACGTAACGGGAACCTCCCTGATCGATACCCTTGCAATCTCCGGTGATGCAAAAGTTGTTGTAGGCGAAGGCGCAACCCTTACCGTTGGCACAAAGAAATACGCAGCAGGCACAGTCCTGACCGCAGAAAACCTTGAAACAGCAGAAGCTGAAACTGTCGAGGAAGTAACGGAGAAAGAATCCTCCGGCGGCGGACAGGGTGGCGGTCCTGGTGGCCCTGGCGGCCCTGGTGGTCCTGGTGGTCCTGGCGGCGGTGAAACTCCGGAAGGATGCATTGGATCCTGGAGCGGCGGCGATGCAGAAGACTATGCATATGATGCAGCAATTACTGTTAAGAATTCCAAACTGGACGGCGCTGTGGAAGACAGAATCGCAGTCAGCACATATGACGATACACAGGCAATCGGCATCACGATCGATGACAGTGTAAGCGGACATAACGGAATCCTTGTAGTGGACAAAGATTACACGATCAAAGATTCTACGATCAAACTGAACACCGATGCAGACGGTTCCGATACCTGCGACTTCTCAGGAAAAGGAACAGCTGTTGCAGTCTTTGGTGACTCTGACGTAGTGATCGAGAATACCACGATCGAAACGACCGGTGTTGCAACGATGCCGATCTTCAACGATACTGGATCGACCGTGACCGTGAAGAACTCCAAGATGGTCTCCCACGGCGGAACGATCTACAAAGATTATTTGAATACTGCAGCTCAGAACGTGATGGTATCTCCTCCGTGGATCCTCGGAATCATGGGAACCAGCCGCTGCACGAACCTGGAAGGACAGGATTCTACACTCAACGTATATGATTCCGAAACCGCTTCCGGCGCATGGGCAGTTCTTTCCACAGACTCCGGCTCCAACATGTATCTGAACGCATACAATACCTCCCTGACGCTGGACAATGTGGATGAGTCCAAGATTCCGATCCAGGCAGAAGGCGGCCAGATCAAGACACAGGACAACCCGTACACCTACAGATACGGCGCAGGTTATGGTACTTATGCAATCGGTGCGGCTGTAGAAGAGTTCGCAGGCGCGACCCTGAATGTCGGAACCTATGCAACGATCTTTACCGGCGGCAGCGCAACACTGAAAGGAATTGAAGCAGGCAAGACCTACCAGGTTGCACAGGCAGACGGAACAACGAGAGAGTATGTTGCTCCGGTTACCAAGAATACCGTCGTTAACTCCGATACATTCGGTTACATGTTCCATCAGGGAAATAACAAACTGGATATCCAGGCAGGAACAGAGATCAACTCTGATTACGCAACCTTCCTGATGAAGACCGGATCTTCGAACGAGACTGCAACCGTAACGGTTGACGGCGCAACGATCAATAACGGCGGCGTCCTGATCCAGGGTATGGATAACGACGACGCAACGAACCCGGCTCCGGATATGGGCGTAGAAGGTTACGGCGGCCCGGTATTTGCAACAACACATACCGAGAATGCAGGATTCAATACTGCACAGGCACAGCAGGATGCTGCAACCCAGACTTTCGCATTCACGAACGGAACCTACAGCGGAAACATCTACAATGCATCCGGATCTGACGCTTCCACAGTGAAGAGCCTGAACGGATCTCCGATCGATGTAACGCTCGGAAAAGGAGCAACCCTGAACGGCGCAGCAGCTTCCACAGCAGCGATCCATGTAACGCATGATGGATCTGAATATGTTAAGGATACGCTGAAAGGCGCAGCAATTGAAACTGCAGATGCAACAGTCCTCGGATTCCAGAATACCGAGTACACGATCTCTGAGTATTATGATCAGGGTCATGTAGCAAATATGATCAATGACAACGGCGCAAACGACATTTACATGACATTGACCGATGATGCAGTATGGAACGTAACGGGAACTTCCCTGATCGATACCCTTGCAATCTCCGGTGATGCGAAAGTTGTTGTTGGCGAAGGCGCAACCCTTACCGTTGGAACCAAGAAATATGCAGCAGGCACAGTCCTGACCGCAGAAAACATCGAAACTGCTGAAGCGGAAACCGTTGAGGAAGTAACGGAGAAAGAATCCTCCGGTGAAGGCGGACAGGGCGGTGGCCCTGGCGGTCCTGGTGGCCCTGGCGGTCCTGGCGGCCCTGGTGGTCCTGGCGGCCCTGGCGGCGGCGGTGAAACTCCGGAAGGCTGCATCGGTTCCTGGACCGGCGGTGATGCAGAAGACTATGCATATGACGCAGCAATCTATGTATGCGGCACTGCAGAGAAAGCATCCAGCGCAGCAGCTGAAGAAGCAAAAGCAGCAGCTGAAGAAGCAAACAAAGCTTTAACAGAAGCAAATGCACAGATCGAAGCACTTCAGAAACAGTTGGAAACAGCCCTTGCAAAAGTAGCTGCAGCAACAGCTCCGGCGAAAGCAAAGGTTACCAAAGTAACTGCGAAGAAGAAAGCACTTGCAATCAAGTGGAAGAAAGTTGCAGGAGCAAACGGCTATGAGATCCAGATCGCAACAAATAAGAAGTTCACGAAGAACCTTCAGACGATCACGGTCAAGAAAGGCACGACTGTCTCCAAGACGATCAAGAAACTGAAAGCAAAATCCAAATACTTTGTACGCGTACGCGCATACAAGACCGTAGGCGGCGGACAGCTGTTTGGCAAGTGGTCTGCAGCAAAGAACAAAAAGACGAAATAATTCTATTTAGTCAAACTGCCGGGCAGGAGGAAACTCCTGCCCGGTTTTTATATGCTGTATTTTCTTCCTCCCTGCCGCCTGCGCCAGCGGTCCATGTACCCGAGTGCGCGTCTTGAGCGAAGTGAGGGCAGCGGCTGTCGTGCTTGCACGAACAGCCATTGCCCGAGAACGGACATCGAGCGCAGCGAGATAGCGCCAACGAGGGTACTGAGAGCTGGGCCATAGCTGGCGGCAGGAAAATACAGCATAAACAAGCATGGCTGAAGGTTCCTTTTTTCGATAGCTGTCTGTAGCAAATTGTCTTATAATAGGAGTATATTTATGTGACTATTTGACAGAACAGGCGGAATGGTTAATTGAAACGTTTCTTCTCAGGAGTTTTATATATTGTAAGCGGTATCATCATTTTTCTTGTCGCGCTGATCGGGTTCAGCAGCCGCTGGGCTTTTACCACCTGGGGTGACATCGATATGGATGAGATCGTCTTCCATCTGCAGCAGCCCCTCGAAGGCCACGGCGCACGACAGCGCGACCAGTGCCGCGATAAAAGCGAGCCTACGCATTGCGCACCTCCGCCCCAAGGACGCGGCAG
>CAZOHB010000024.1:16904-22636 GCA_964579345.1 uncultured Parasporobacterium sp. | reverse complement strand
TGAAGACGGAAAGCAGACCGTTGCTCAGTACCTGAAGGCTGTAAATCCGGACCTTGCACTTACGAAAGTTGTTCGTTTCGAAGTTGGCGAAGGTATCGAGAAGAAACAGGAAAACTTTGCTGAGGAAGATGCAAAACAGATGCAGTAAATTCTGTTCGTTGCAGCTCTGATGTAAAAGCTGCAGCCCTTACAATTATTTGTCAATCAATCCCCGGGGTCAGTACGATGTGGAAGATTCCGGGGATTTTTGGATTGGATGCTCTTGACAAGAAAGGGCACGTATCGGAAGATACAATCATAAGGTTGTTGTATAGATAAGTGAAATTACGGAGGACAAGAGGCATGAAAAAATATCTGAGACAGTTAATAACAGTTCTCCTGACTGCTGTGATAGCAGTTGGAACGGTGTTTCCGGCAGGAATGGTCTTTGCTGCCGAAACACAGGACAACAAGGAGACAAATTCTACCTTAGAGGAAATTGCAAAGCAGCTTGCAGATCAGACGAAAGATCCGTTCGGATACCGGACTGAGAAAAAAGCATCTTCTTCAAAAAATCTGAAGGAGGCTGCTGCGTTTCCTTCCAAATTCGACCTCAGCGCAAAGTTTATTGAGGATGGCGATGAGACGCCTTATGTAACTCCTGTGAAGTTTCAGAATCCGTTTGGCTCCTGCTGGGGATTTGCTGCGATTGCAGCTGCTGAGACGAGTATTCTCGGAGACGGGCTGGCACCGGGATATGCGGCTGTTGCTGATCCGGAAAACGATATCAAGCAGCTGGATCTTTCCGAAAAACACGTGATCAATTTTATCACAAAGCCGTTGGATGATAAGTCGAGTTCTCAGAACGGAGAAGGAATGTATTACGTTGATCCGAATCTGAAGCTGACGGACAAATTCGATCTGGGCGGCAATACCATCTTCGCGACCGGACTGTTTGCATCCGGAATGGGACCGAACAGAGAAGACCGGAACGTGCCGGAAGGTATCCAGGAAGATATCTTTGCCTATAAAGGTCTGAACGGCGAGATCGAGCAGAGCAAGGTCAATGGAAAATGGAACGATTACTGTTACAGTGCGGAAGATGACTGGGATATGCCGGAAGAGCTGCGTTTTAAGCAGTCCTATATGCTGGAAGAGTCCTTCCTCCTTCCAAGCCCTGCAAAAAATGTCAGTCAGAGTGAAACAGAGCCTGTTTACGGGTATGAACCACGCGGCACAGAAGCGATCAAGGACCAGCTGCTCAATAAACGTGCGGTAGAGATCGGATTCTATGCGGATACTTCTATGCCGAATCAGGAAACCGAAGGAATGTTCATCAGTAAAAACTGGGCACACTATACGAATACCATGGAGGCGCCGCCAAACCATGCAGTCACGATCGTAGGATGGGATGATACCTATCCGAAGGAGAACTTCGTGGAAGGAAAACAGCCGCCGGAAGACGGAGCATGGCTTGTCAAAAACAGCTGGGGTTCCGGTGAAGAGAGCTTCCCGAATCGAGGATCTGCAGACTGGGGAATCCCGGTTCCGAAAACAGATGAAGAAGGAAATGCGGTACTGGATGAAAACGGCGAACCTGTTATGGTTGGTTCCGGATATTTCTGGCTTTCCTATTACGACCAGAGTCTGACGACTCCGGAAGCTTTGAAATTCACTTCTGAAATTCCTTCCGAGGGCTATTATCTGGATCAGTATGACTTAATGCCGGTAGGTGATTATACGGCGGCAGAATTAGATCAGGAGATTATGATGTCGAATGTCTTCAAGGCTGATGAGAAAGAACAGCTTGATTACATCTCCTGCGAGACGGCATCCCCGGATACTACTGTGGAATATGAAATCTATCTGCTTCCTCCTGGATATAAAAATCCGCAGGAAGGCGTAAAAGTCGCTTCCGGACAGGGTGGACCGTATAAATATGGCGGATTCCACAAGATCAAGGTCACGGATGAAGTTCTGATTCAGAAAGATCAGTATTATTCGATCGTGCTTACTCTGAAGACGCCTGACAATAAATATGGATTTAACCTTCAGACAGGCACAAAAGAAGAGATTGCATCCCTCTTCGGTGAGACAAGCTGGCAGAAGGGTGTTATCAATCCGGGTGAAAGCTTTGTCTATTTTGATGGAAAGTGGAACGATTTTTCGGATGAGAAATTCCAGTCTAAGGTGCTTTCCGGTATGCAGTACTTCGTAAGTCTGGACAATCTCCCGATCAAAGGATACTGCAAAAAGGTTCAGAATCTGAATATGTATCTGATCGGTGAGAATCCGGTCGACCTGAAACCGTATGAAATTGAATGGACCGGTATGTATCAGGTATCAAAAAATCTGATCCTGAGATTCCGTAAGGACAAAGCTGCGGTTATGCCGGAAGATCCGGAGATCAAGTGGGAAATTCCTGCAGGAAGTGAAGGTCTCTTTGATCTCGTTGTAAATGAGCAGGATTCTTCACGCTGTACATTGACTGCGTTAAAACCGGGCACAGGATATCTCGTGGCATCCTGCGAAGGAATCGGCAGCCTTGTTGTCCGGGTTAATATACCAAAACGCGGCTGGTATGATGTCTGGGATGTAGGCGATCTTTCCTATGGAGAACGCACACTCCTGTTCATTAATGATCCGGAAGGAACAGCGGTTCCGTTCAGCACCTTCACCTTAACTTCAGACAACCCGAAAGTTGCAACTGTCACAGCCAAAGGTTTTGTTAAGGCTGTAGGCCTTGGAAAGACTGTGATCAGAGCACGCGATCAAAGAGGCGTGGAAGAGATTGTCCATGTAAGGGTTGTTAAGGGATATCAGTACCTGAACTTAAAGGGCAAGAAGCTGACGCTGAAAGCGGCTGAACTGAGTTCCGGACCGAAGACGATCAAGCGTACAAAGCTGATCACGGTCAAAGGTGCAAAAGGCAAGCTGACCTTTAAAAAGAAGAGCGGCAGCAAGCTGATCACCATTTCAAAGAAAACAGGAAAGATTACAGTGAAGCAGGGCCTGAAGCAGGGAACCTACAAGATCAAGGTTCAGGTTACTGCCGGTGCTACGAAGAACTATCGGAAAGCCTCCGAAATCGTCACCTTCAAGATTGTTGTTAAATGAAAAAAGAACGAAAGATTGTAGATTTTACAAACGGACCGATCTTAGGCCCCATGATGAAGTTTATGCTTCCTGTGCTGGCAGCGCTGCTGATCCAGTCCCTTTACGGAGCGGTCGATCTGCTGATCGTCGGCCAGTTCGGGGAAGCGCTTCATGTATCCGGTGTTTCGATGGGAAGCCATCCGGTCTGGGCGCTGACGGCAGTCGTTACCGCAATTGCGATGGGAACGACGATCATGCTCGGACAGTATATCGGCGAGGGCAAAAAGCGGCTTGCCGGCGACGTCATCGGAACGAGCATTATTATGTTCGCCGTGATAGCGGTCATTCTGGCCGCAGCCCTGTTTGCCTGCGCACGTCCTCTGCTGACGGTTCTTAAGACACCGGAAGAGGCGATGGGGCAGGGTGTGATCTATATCCGGATCTGCGCGATCGGTCTGATCTTTACGGTAGCTTATAACATTATCGGCAGTGTCTTCCGCGGGATCGGTGATTCCAAGACACCGCTGATCACGGTTGCGATTGCCTGTGGGATCAATATTGCAGGCGATCTGCTTCTGGTCGGTGTCTTCCATATGGCTGCTGCAGGCGCTGCAATTGCAACGATTTTTGCACAGGCAGTCAGTGTTGTGATCTCACTGCTGATTGCGATGAAACGAGGGCTTCCGTTTTCCTTTGATAAATCCAATCTGAAGTTTCAGAAAACGATCGGCATTCGGATCTTCAAGCTGGGACTTCCGCTTGCTGCTCAGGAACTGGTCGTGACGGTCTCCTTTATGGTCCTGTCGGCGGTAGCCAATACGCTTGGTCTGGTAGAGTCCGCTGCATGCGGAGTCGGAGGAAGACTGATCACATTTATTATGCTTGTTCCAAGTGCTTTCCTGCAGGCGCTTTCTGCGATCATTGCGCATAATGTTGGTGCGAGAAAGCTGAAACGTGCGAAGAAGACGATGTTCCATGCGATCTGGACGTCCCTTGTGTTTGCGGCGATCATGTACTTTATCGCCGGCATGCATGGAACCTGGATCACCCGGTTCTTCACAACGGATCAGGCGGTTATGGAACAGGCGGCCCTGTATCTGAGCTCTTATGCGATCGATACCTTCCTGACCTCGTTCCTCTTCTGTTTTATCGGCTATTTCAACGGCTGCGGACGGACGGGTATTACAATGATCCAGGGATTTCTGGGCGTTGCGATCAGGGTGCCGACGGCATTCCTTATGCGTTCACTGCCGAATACGAATCTGTTTTATATCGGACTGGCAACGCCGATCTCTACGGTATTTCAGATTACGCTCTGCGTGATTTACTTCCTTGTTACAAACAGGAAGCTGAAAGAGCAATATGACAGCGAATTCAATCCGGCGCTGCTTTCGGAAATTGAAACAGAAGCCTGAAATTTGAAAAAAGGTGAGTGTATGGCAGACAGCAGACTGTTAGATCAGTTAAAGAAAAAATATGGTGCGAAAGAGGGCACACGCATCTATCTGACAATCGTGCCGGGGATCCTGGCTGATTTTCGGAAAATGCTGAAACAGGCACAGCCGGAAGAGGAGATCACAGAGACATATCGATTTGAAGACGGCGATGGAGCGGTCCTGGTCAAAGGAAGCCGCAGCGCTTCCGGGGAAAACCGGATCGAAGCAGAGCTGGTGAAACTCTAAACCATATAAAATACGAACTTGAAAAGACGGGATAGTTTCCCGTCTTTTTTTGTGAATAGTGAGTTCAGTATTTCACAAAAAGTTCACAATAAAATTAGCACTCACCTGTTGACAGTGCTAACAAAAGTGTTATAATGCAGCTATAACAGATAGGGAAGATATAGAAAACAAAGATCTTCCAGGACAGAAAAAAGATCAGAATTATTATTTAAGATAAAGGAGGCACATTATGTACTTAACAAGAAGAGAAAACAGATTTTTAGACGACTTTTTCAAAGCACCGTTTTGGAGCAACGCAGATCTCAGCTCAAATACAAAAATCATGAAGACCGATGTTCAGGAGACTGATAATGGTTATGTCATCAGCATGGACCTTCCGGGATTCAATAAAGACAACATCCAGGTAGAGCTGAAAGAAGGATATCTGACCGTTTCCGCAAACAAGGTAGCTGCTGACGAAGAGCAGGAGCCGAACGGAAAATATATCCGCAAAGAACGTTTTGAGGGATCCTGCAAGAGAAGCTTCTATGTTGGTGAATACGCGAACGAAGAGAATATCAGCGCAGCGTTCAATAACGGCGTACTGAGACTGGAAATCCCGAAGGAGCCGGAAGTCGTTCCGGAAGCACCGAAGAGAATTACGATCAACTAATTCGGATCACAATACTTTATTGTTTTCAATAGATTACCATACTTTCCTTTCTTGAAAGAAGACCCTGCCGAAACAGGCGGGGTCTTCTGTGTTTGCAGGAGGTATTCCTGCGGATTGAAAACCAAAGCTGAGCGAGGCTTTATGAATAAAAAAATAATAAATTCTTTTGCTGAAATTGATTGACATTAAAAAGGTTCTAATATATAATAGCGCTTGCGTCTGAGAGAAACAGACGAGACATACGGACCGGTGTGTTGCTCATTTTGGTATAGCGATGCGTTCGGGACGCAGAGGTCGCATGTTCAAATCCTGTCACACCGATA
>CAZOHB010000024.1:10177-16894 GCA_964579345.1 uncultured Parasporobacterium sp. | reverse complement strand
AAGAAGCACACATCGTGCTACATTTATTTGTCATAATTGAACGCGTGCGGAGACGTTTATGCTGCGGGGCAGAGGGCTGCCGCAGGATGTCTGTTCCGAAAATAAAATTAGAAACTTCCCCGTCCGTTATTTGCGGCGTCATCTTCTCCTAGATGGGTGATCACGTCCCAATGTTCTGCCAGCTTTCCGTCTTCGATCCGGTACATATCCACGACTTTTGCGGAATGACCGTTCTTGAAATGGCACTGGAAGAAAACGGCAACGCAGTTGTCATCAGATTCAAAGACGCGCTTGACGTCCATATAGGGTTCCATGGTGAAAAAGCCTTCAGCAAATTTGCGGAAACCTTCTTTTCCGTCTTCCACTTCCTGGCTGTGCTGCATGTAATCATCACGCATAAACTCGTCAAGCTTTGTGAGATCATGTGCATTAAAAACTTCATCCATGAATTTCAATACCAATTCTTTATTTGTCATAGCCTGATCCTTTCTGTACTTAATGTTCTCAGTACATACTAATTAGCATAAAAGTCATAAAAAGTAAACCAAAGAGCGAGAGCAGACACAGGCATATCCTCAAATAAGAACCCCTTGAAAACTCTTGACAAAAGGTCTTTCTGATTTAATAATATCTAGGTATTCCAAGTGCGCATGTTCGGCATGCGTGAAAAGGGAAACAGGTGAGAATCCTGTACAGACGAGCTACTGTATTTGGGGAGTCTGTATCCAGAAAGCCATTGTCCTTTGATAAAGGGTGAGAAGGCAGATGCAGACGAAGATCCATAAGTCAGGAGACCTGCTTGGAACGTATGATTTTCTCTGCTCGTAACTGGAGAAACTCTGTGCAGTGGATAGATATTACAAACCGGATGTGATAGCTTTCTTATCTTGTGATAGAGATTTTACGGAACGCGGTGGGGAACTGCGTTTCTTTTTCTCTGTTCAGGTTAGCTTTGACTAACGAAATGCAGGGCCCAAGGTGTTTGTTATATGCCAGGCTTTTGGATTGAGAAAAAAGAAACGTAAAAACACTTATTTACTCAAAAAGAGAAGGAGGAATGTAACACATGTTTAAGAAAGCAGCAACGCTTATCCTTTCTGCGGCAGTTGCCCTCGGAATGCTGATCAGCCCGCTTCCGACACTGGCTGCAGACGGAGATGGTGAGACCGGAGCTGTCTGGCAGGACGGTTTCTATACCACCACAGTAAACACGGACAAGGCAAGCTATGGCTACCAGACAGATGCGGATGGAAATATCACATCCTATGGTTTTTCCTATCCGAAAAATGACTATGATTTTCCGGTAACTGTTCAGATTCAGGACGGAAAGATCGTAGATGTAGCGTATACCCAGGATGTATACAGTATTGTTGCGAACACTTCATCCGACATCAACTATCTGATGTGGGCGATGGACGGACACAATGTCACAGACGCAAGCTACAATTATCTTGCAGCAGAAGGCAAAAACTACGATAAATATCATCTGGATCCGAAACCGGTGAAGAATGGTGTCGGTATCCGTGATCAGATTATCGAAAAGCAGAGCACAGAAGGCGTGGATACGGTTACCGCAGCTTCCATTACTTCCAGAGCGATTATTAAAAGCGTTGAACTGAGCCTTGCAAAAGCTGAAAAAGGTGAAAAAGATGATCCGGCTCCGGTTCTTCCTGTTCCGGATACTTCCGCAGACGTAGTCCCGAAAGATGGTGTCTATATGGGATTCGGCGATTGCATCGGTGCGGATCTTTCTGAAGAAAACCCAATCATTCTTTATGTTAAAGACGGAAAGATGACTGCGGATCTGATGTTCGAGCAGAGACAGAGCAGCTATCCGTATCTGTTTGCAGGTACGGAAAAAGAAGCTCTTGAGGCTGGCGAAGAAAACTGGTTAACCCCGATTGATTATGATTACGGTTATAAGTATCCGGGTTCTCTTTACAAAGGTGTCAGCATCAAATCTCTTGATAAGAAGATTCCGTTTGTATCACTCGCAAAGAGCAGCGGAAACTGGTTCAATCGTCCGATCACGATCAGCCAGGATAAACTGACGAAAGTTCCTTACGGCGATTATGAAGCAGATGATTTCACATTTGAAGGCGGCACCGGAAGAGTAACGATCACCTGCGGCAAAATCCGTGTGACTCGACAGGGAATCTTTGCGGATGTTGTTTTTGACAGTGGAAAATATATCAAAGCGGCAGTTAATGGAGTAGAATATCAACCTTCAGCGCAGGATGCGGGTTCAACAACCTTTACCCTCCCGCTGAATATTAACGGACAGACCGTTGTTTCCGGAACGACGACAGCGATGAGCAGTGAGACCACGATCGATTACACCTGCACGGTGAAGTTTGATGCAGAAGATCTGAAGCCGATTGAGAAAGTATATCAGGATGGCTTCTATACAACAGAAGTAAGCACAAATAAAGCTTCCTATGGCTGGAAATATGCAAAGGACGGCGTTACGGTCCAATATGGATTCTCCTATCCGTCTAAGGACTATACCTTCCCGTTAACGATCCAGATTCAGGATGGAAAGATCGTTGATGTTGCTTATACCCAGGATCCGAACGAGATCATGGCAAATACATCTTCCGATTTCAATTACCTGCTTTGGGCTCTGGAAGGTCACAATGTAACAGATTACAGCTATGCATATCTTGCTGACGAAGGAAATTACGAAACCTATCATCTGAATCCGTACCCGGCAAAGAATGGTACCGGTATGCGTGAGCAGATCATCGCTAATAATGGAACGAATGATGTTGATACTGTCACCGCAGCAACAATTACATCCAGAGCGATCATCGACAGCGTAGACCAGAGTCTTGCGAAAGCTGAAAAAGGTGAAAAGGACGATCCGGCACCGGTCCTTCCGACTCCGGACACATCCGAAGATATCATTCCTGCAGACGGAGAATATACGATCGAAGGCGACTGCGTTGGCGCTGACCTTGGTGCAGGAACTGTTGTTCTGACTGTAAAAGACGGCAAGATGACGGCAACGATGGGTATCGAGCAGAGACAGAAATCTTATCCGTATATTTACGCAGGTACCGAAGCAGAAGCTCTGGCAGCTGGCGAAGAAGGATGGCTGGTACCGGAAGATTATGACTATGGATATAAATATCCGGGTTCCATGTACCACAACGTACCGATCAAATCCCTGGATAAACCGCTTCACTTCGTTATGTATGCAGCAGGCAGCGGAAACTGGTTTAACCGCCTGATCACGCTTGACTCCAAGACCCTGCAGGAGACCGAAGCGTCCAAGGCAGCGGACTTAAGTACGGCAGAGGTCAAGGTTGCAGCACAGACTTATACCGGTAATGCACTGAAACCGGCAGTTACGGTTGTGAAAGGCGACAAGACTCTGACAGAAGGAACCGACTACACGGTTGAGTACAAAGATAATACGAAGGTTGGAACGGCTACCGTTACGGTAACAGGAAAAGGAGACTATCACGGAACCGCTACCGCAACCTTTAAGATCAACAAAGGTAAAACGACCTTTACCGCAAAAGCAAAACCTGCAAAAGTAACGGTTAAGAAACTGAAAAAGAAAGCACAGACAACGAAGATCAACGTTACCAAGCTTTCCAAAGGTTCTTCCAAAGTTACGTTCAAGATCAAATCCGTTTCCAAGGGACAGAAGTCCAAGGTTAAGATCAACAAGAACGGTAAGATCACGATCAAGAAAGGCACAAAAGCCTGCAAGATCGTTGTAACCGTAACTTCCAAAGCAAATGCAAACCGCAAGGCTTTGACCAAGAAGATTACGATCACCGTTAAATAATTGAAACAGCGATAGCTGTACCAAACTTGAAGGGACTGCCGCTTTCGGCGGCGGTCCCTTCCGAGAGGAAAACAAAACCGCGTGAAGAAAAAAGCAGATCTGATATTGATTCTCGGACTCGTAGCCGCAGGAGTGATCCTGGGGCTTGTTCTTCTGTTTACGAGACATAGCGGAAAGACGGTTCAGGTCCGGATCTCCGGCGAAGTTGTCAAAAACTTTTCGCTGGATCAGGATACCGAGTATCAGATCACAGGGAAAGACGGCGGGACGAATCTGCTGAAGATCCACGGAGGAAAGGCCTGGATCGAGGAGGCGGACTGTCCGGACGGTCTTTGCAAAAATATGGGTAAAATCTCCAGCAGCGGACAATCCGTGGTCTGTCTGCCGCATGAGGTGGTCGTAGAGATCGTCGATGAAAGCGGAACGAATGACAGCGGAGCAGATATCATTACGGGCAAATAATCTATGAAACTGACGGCTCGAAAAATCGTTTTATATGGAATTCTGATCGCGGTAGCACTTGTTTTAAGCTACCTCGAGTCGCTGATCCCTGCGTTCTTTGCAGTTCCCGGTATGAAGGTCGGTCTTACCAATCTGGTCGTGATCATCTCACTTTATCTGATGGGACCCTGGAGCGCGCTGGTGATCAATGTGATCCGTGTTGTACTGGTTGGGATCCTGTTCGGAAATGGGATCAGTCTTCTTTACAGTGTGGCCGGCGCATTACTGAGCTGGGTCGTGATGGTACTGCTTAAAAAAACGGGAAAATTCGGCACGATTGCTGTCAGTATAGCAGGAGGAATCTTTCATAACATCGGACAGATTCTTGTTGCTATGCTGATACTGAATACGGTTTCGATTGCATGGTATCTTCTGATCCTGTGGTTTTCCGGTATTGCGGCCGGTGCCGTGATCGGGATCATCGGAGGAATCTTATGCAAACGTCTGAAGCCGGTTTACGATAAAACATTCCGTGTGTGAAAGGAAACGAATGAAGAAAATACTTCTGTTGATTCCGGTTTTGATGCTGCTTCTTTGCGCCTGCGCAGGGAAGGGAGCAGAGCCGGAACAGGCATCAAATACGGCAAGTGAAACTGTGAATGCGGAACCGGTATCTGTGGATATCTTTGCGATGGACACCTATATGACGCTGACCGCTTACGGGGAGCGTGCGGAAGAAGCGCTGCAGGCAGCGGAGGACGAGATCCATCGGATTGACAGCCTGCTTTCTACGGGCGATCCGGAAAGCGAAATCTCTAAGCTGAACAAGGAGAAAGAGGCTGTTGTTTCGGAGGAGACGTTCGGGCTGATCCAACGAGCGATCGAAATCGGCAAAGATGCGGGAGGGGTCTTTGACATCTCTGTTTATCCGTTAATGAGAGCATGGGGATTTACGGATCAGAATTACCGGGTCCCTGCTGAGGAGGAACGTAAGGCGCTGCTGGAACATGTAGACAGTCAGAAGATCCGCTGTATAGAAGAGGAACACAAGATCATCCTGGAAGATCCGGAGATGGAAATCGACCTGGGCGGAATTGCGAAGGGATATACTTCAGGTCGCGTGAGTCAGATCTTTACGGAATATGGGATCGAGCATGCGCTGATCAACTTGGGCGGCAATGTACAGACCGTTGGAGCGAAAACAGACGGCAGTCTCTGGCGGGTCGGCGTGCAGGATCCTTTGAACTCCGAACAGTATGTGGGAGTGATCTCCTGCCGTGATAAAGCTGTGATCACTTCCGGCGGCTATCAGAGATTTTTTGAAAAAGACGGAACTACTTATTTTCATATTATCGATCCTTCGGACGGTCTTCCGGCAAGAAATGGTCTGATCTCAGCTACCGTAGTCGCTGACGATGGGACGCTTGCAGATGCTCTTTCAACGACTCTGTTTATTCTCGGGCCTGACGGAGCCGCAGAGTACTGGAGAGCGCATCAGGAGGCGTTTGAGATGGTTCTGATCAAAGATGACGGAACGGTCTGTGTATCAAAGGGACTGGAAGATGTATATACGCAGGATACTGCTTTTCAGGTGATCGAACCCTGAGAAGCCGGATGGAAAGGTTATAGATGAATCGAAACGGAAAAAGGCTGTTTGCTATCGCACAATATCTGATCATACCGGTGCTGCTGGTCTGCATGATCGCAGGCGTTCTTCGAAGCAATGCCGCGCTGGAGCTGGAGTCGGTGAGACTTGCAGCTTTAGAAGCCGAGCGGAAAGAACAGGCGGCACAGTCCGACGAACAGATCACAGAAGAGGAAGCACCTGTGTCTGTCCCGGAGGCGAAGACAGTAAAAAAGAACAAAAACAAACTGAAAGACGGAACCTATACCGGGACGGGTCAGGGCTATGGCGGACCGATCACGGTGGAAGTTACGGTGAAGAACGGGAAGATCGACGGGATCAAAATCCTCTCAGCGCCGGGAGAAACCTCGCCGTTTTTTGACCGTGCGCTGACGATCCTGCCTGTGATGATCCAGGCGGGAAGTGCGAATGTGGATTCCGTTTCCGGAGCAACCTTCAGCTCGAACGGAATCAAGACCGCGGTAGGAGAGGCTCTGCAAAAGGCGGGCAAGAAAGAAAAGGTTGCCCTGAAGCCGGCGGTCGTTACGAATCCTCAGCCTGCAGCGCAGGATAAGAAAGAAGAGACGTTCAAAAAGCCGAAACGCGGCTGGAAAGACGGAAAATATAAGGGGACTGCGACCGGCTTTGGAGGACCTGTCCGCGTTGTAGTCACGATCAAAAACGGGAAGATCAAAAAGATCACGGCAGTCGGAGAAAACGAGACCGCCTTTTACTGGTACAATGCACAGGGCGTGATACCGCGCATCATTGATAAGCAGTCGCCGAAAGTGGATGTGGTTTCCGGTGCGACTTACAGCTCCCGGGGCATTATCAATGCGGTGATTGATGCTTT
>CAZOHB010000024.1:0-10167 GCA_964579345.1 uncultured Parasporobacterium sp. | reverse complement strand
TAAAGAAAAACCAAAACCGCAGCCAAAACCGGAAGAGGAACAAGAGGAGCAGAAAGAGCAGGTTATTACGATTACCGGTCATGAATCCGGAGAGACTCTTACATTTACGGAAGAGGAAATTGGAACAGAGATTCTTCTGGAAGCTGTAACCGATGGGGATGGTGAGATCACCTTCCTTTCCATCGATCCGAATGTAGCTTCTGTTGATGAAACCGGAAAGATCACACTGCTTAAGGCAGGAACAACTCTGATCATGATATCTGCTTCAGAAACAGAAGAGTATCTTTCTGCAGAAGCATATTTGACGATACAGATACTGGCTTCTGAAGAGCCGACAGAACCGGGAACAGACCCCGAGCCGGGTACAGATCCGGAACCGGAAAAGATCAGCGGAACGTTTAACGGAAGTGGGCAGGGATACGGCGGCATTGTTACAGCGGTTGTCGAGATTGCGGAGAATATCATTAAGTCCATTACGGTGGAAGGTCCGGAAGAATCAGATAAATACTGGTTTAAAGCGAAAAAGATCATTCCGAATATGATTTCGAAACAGACCTGGGATGTGGATGTCATTTCCGGGGCAACTTACAGTTCCAATGGCATTCGTGACGCGGTAAAAGATGCGCTGACGATCGCAGGACTTATCAAATAAAGCGGAGAGGGATATGAAGTATTTTCTGACAAAAGTAATCTGCCTGGTTGTGATCGCTGTGATCCTTTTGGGATATCAGGTAAACGCCCGTTCCCTTTCAATCGCCCGTGGCACCCTCGAAGCCCGTGCTGAGACTCTGAAAGAGCAGGGTACATATAAGGACGGTGAATATTCCGGGACTGCAGACGGCTATCAGGGGCCGCTGACCGTGCGGGTTCTGGTAAAGGACGGACAGATCCGTGAGATCGAGATCACAGAGACAAAGGACGATCCGGCTTATGTAGTCACAACACAAACCATGATCGATGAAATTATAAAGCAGCAGACGACGGAGGACATCGATACGGTATCCGGCGCAACGTATTCCTCAACAGGAATCTTGAACGCGGTGAAAAAAGCGCTGGAGGGAGCAGGCTCATGAAACAGTTTTTGAAAAAACAGAGATCGGAAATTATACGGACTGCGATCCAGATCGCGTTTCTGATCTTTCTTCCGTCTGCCTTTTCGAGCGCATTTACAGCGGTAAAAAATGTGTTTGCAGCGATTTCGGAAGGAGCAGAGCTGACCTGGACTCCATTTGTAACGATCCTGCTGTGTTTGCTCGGATTTACCGTGGTTTTCGGCCGCTTTTTCTGCGGCTATGCCTGCCCGTTTGGAGCCGTCACTGACTGGATCTGGAAAATATCCTCTTTTGTTCAGAAGAAGACAAAGAAAAAACTTCCGAAGATTCCGGAAAACGTGCAGAAGTACTTACAGGGACTGAAGTATGTGGTCCTTGCGGGAATCCTTTTGCTGTGCGGCTTCGGAGCAGCGGGAGTCGTCAATGCGAACAGTCCCTGGACCCTGTTTTCCCTTCTGCTTTCCGGACAGCATATCGGAGCAGAACTTACGATCGCAGGAATCTTACTGGCGCTGATCGTGATCCTTTCTGTTTTTGAGGAACGGGCTTTCTGTCAGTTCTTCTGTCCGATGGGAGCGATCTTCAGCCTGATGCCGGTTCTGCCGACCGGTCAGCTGAAAAGAGATACGGACAAATGTCTGAAGGGATGCAGTCTATGCAAACGAACCTGTCCGGTTGCGATCCAGCCCGGAGAAGCGCAGCTGCGCGGCGGAGAATGTATCCGCTGCGGAAAATGCGAGTTCTCCTGTCCGCGGAAAAACCTTTCCGTTTCGCCGGTCCGTTTCCGTCCGGCAGAGCAGATCCTGGTGTTCGTCCGCGCCGCGATCCTTGCCGCGGTTCTGATCTTTGTAGCAGGAATGTAAAAGAAACACAGGGAACCGTCCCCTGTGTTCGAAATTGAACAGAAAGAACCGTCCCCTGTGTTAAATAAAAATCTGTCTTTATTTTGCTCACACGTTTCCGCGTGTGAGTTTTTTCATCCAAGTGTATTTTCGGAAGTGCAGCCAGGTCGGCAGACACTTGAAGATCTGGTCGGACTGAACAACGACAACGACCCATTCGACCGGCCATTTCCACCAGTAGGCAGCCATAAAGGAAAGCGGCATAACAATGCACCAGGTGGAGATCAGATTCATCGCCATTGTGAACTTGGCATCACCGCCGCCCTGGATAATACCGAAGCTGACGGGCATCTGATAGCTCATACCGACCATGATGACAGCCATGATCAGGATCAGATTTCCGGCGAGACGAAGCGCGTTCGGATTCAGATCATAAAGAGTCAGAAGCGGGTTCTTTAATACGACCAGCAGGATTCCCAGGATCAGACCGATTCCGACATCGATCACGGAAAGGGTACGTCCGTCGGATTTGATCCGGGCCATATCACCTTTTCCGATCGCCTGACCGATCATAACCGCACTGGTCGAACTCATCGCAACAACAATTACTTTCAGATACTGATAGAACGTCGTAGCAACCGAGTTTGCTGCGATCGCATCTGCCGACATGTGTCCCAGGATCGCCGTCTGCATCGGTACAGACACGCCCCAAAGGACGGTTGCACAGAAGATCGGGAAATAGACTTTCACATAATCTTTCCAGAGACCCCTGTTGTTTTCCAGCAGCCAGGACAGAGCATAGTCTTTCTTTCCGGCTGGCGCATCGGCATCTTCCGCCGGCTTACGGAACAGCATCAGTTTTTTATCAAACTTCGCCAGATAGACGATAACGATCAAAAGTTCCAGGATTCGTGCGATCAGGGTTCCGATCGCGGCGCCGCGGATTCCCATTTCCGGAAATCCCAGTTTTCCAAAGATCAAAACATAATTGATTCCAACGTTCACCAGAAGCGAAACGATGGAAATATAGAACGAGATGTTGACCGTGCCGACCGCGCGAAGGGCCGCCATCAGGATGTTGGTGATGATATACAGAAGGAAGGTCCACATGATCAGCAGCAGGTATTTCGTTCCCTCGGAAATGATATCTGCATCGAAGGTGAAGATGCGAACGATACCCGACGGGATCAGTCCGCAGACCAGGATCAGAAGGATGCTGACAGCTGCGCCGATCTTCAGTGCGATTCCGGTAATGGAGCGGATCGGGCGCACGCGTTTCTGACCCCAGTACTGGGCAGCAAGCGCAACCAGCGCATTACCAAAGGAAATCGCAAACTGCTGAATAATAAAGAAGACCTGATTAACGGTAGCAGCGCCGGAAAGTGCAGCCTGGGAATACGTTCCAAGCATGATATTGTCCGCCATATTGACGGAATAAGCGACAATGTTCTGTAGCGCGACAAACGCAAGCATACTGAACATATTGCGATAAAAAAACTTGTCTTTTGTAAAAAAAGATCCTTTTTGCATGTGAAACCTCGAATAAAAGGCTGCTGTTCAGAGCCGGATCCGACAGGAATTGTCGCAGTTTCGAATAGCAGCTAAATAAACAAAAAAATCAAAAAATGTTGCTTAATATACTATCACATTATCTTAAAAGATGATATTATAGTTTCAAAACATATGTAGCATAAACAACAACGTGTATTGATGGGGGAAGAATTATGGCGAAAGAAGATCTGCGCGTAATAAAAACTCTGGAAAGCATTGATCTTGCCCTTTTGGAGAGCCTGAAAAAAACACCGTTCAACAAGATCACGGTGGGCATGCTGTGCGAAACGGCAAGAATCAACCGGACAACGTTTTATAAACACTACAGAGATAAATTTGATCTGCTGGACAATTATATCTCGAGGATCATGGATGAATTCCGCCGCGAGAATGATGTCGTGTTTGTAGATGCCGATCCGGAGTCGATCAATGAGGACCAGTTTAAGATGCCGTTCCGCAAAACGGTAGACTTTATTATTTCCCGCAGGGATATCTATGAGATTCTGTGGACGGCACAGATTGACCGGAATATTTTTGACGAGATGATCGAAGTGGTTTCCGAGAACATTCTGAAACGAAGCATCGTTCATCATCCGGAAATCCGGACCGATCAGGAAAAGTTTTTCAAAGCATCGCTGTTCGCAAACCTCTTTGCCTACAATCACCTTGTTTCCGTTCGCTGGTGGCTGGCGAATGACTACGTGATCACCAAAAAAGAGTTTTATATTCTGTTCGACGATATGATGAGGGAGGGACTTTTCAAGGTCTTCAAAGAGCAGTTATAGGTTTTCTAAAAGAACGGAGTATGATAAAATAATTGCCGGTATGAACGTTCAAAATCGTAAAGGAGAAACATATGAGCACTGGAATTGGAAAGACAGCAGCAAAGGCGGCGATCAAAGCAGGCGCGGTTAAGACAGCAAAGCCGAAAAAGGAGGAGACGAAAAAGTATAAAAGGATCCTTTTAAAATTAAGCGGTGAAGCGCTTGCTGCAGAAGGCGGCGGATATGACGAAGCGGAAATCGGAAGAATCGCCCTTCAGGTAAAGAAGATCCTGAAAAGCGGAATCGATGTCGGCATCGTGATCGGCGGTGGAAATATCTGGCGCGGAAAGAGCAACCTTCAGATCGATCGTCCGAAGTCGGATTCGATCGGCATGCTTGCAACCGTCATGAACTGTATCTATGTTTCCGAGCACTTCCGTGCAGCCGGAATCAGGACGGCGATCTTTACCCCGTGGCCGGTCAGCACGTTTACTGAGGTCTTCAGTAAAGACAAGGCAAATGAATATATGAAAGAAGGAAGAGCCGTTTTCTTCGCAGGCGGAACAGGACATCCGTACTTCTCGACTGATACAGGAGTTGTTCTCCGGGCAATGGAGATGAATGCGGACCTGATCCTTGCGGCGAAAAATATCGACGGCGTTTATGACAGTGATCCGGCGAAAAATCCGGACGCAAAGAAATTCAAAAAGATCTCGATCCACGAAGTGGTTGAGCGCAAACTCGGAGTTATCGACCTCACGGCATCCGCACTTCTGGATGAGCATCAGATCCCGATGCGTATCTTTGCTCTGAAAGAGAAGGATTCGATCGTAAAAGCTTTAGGCAGCCGTTTCAACGGAACGGATGTTGTATTGGATAAATAACGGTTTTACTGAATTATAGAAGAGAAGGAAGGATATAATCATGAACGAGAGAGTTGCTAAATACGAAGAAAAAATGACGAAAACACTGGACAGCATGGAGAAGGACTTTGTCGGTATCCGTGCAGGCAGAGCAAATCCGCATATCCTGGATAAGATCACCGTTGACTATTATGGAACCCCGACTCCGCTTCAGCAGGTTGGAAATATCTCGGTTCCGGAACCGAAATGTATCGTGATCTCTCCGTGGGAGCCGAAAATGGTTAAGGAGATCGAGCGTGCGATCAATGCTTCTGATATCGGTATCAATCCGTCAAACGATGGAAAGAATATCCGCCTGGTATTCCCTGAGCTGACCGAGGAGCGCAGAAAAGAACTTGCGAAAGACGTAAAGAAACGCGGCGAGGACGCGAAGGTTGCGATCCGTAACATCCGCAGAGACGGCATCGATGTCTTCAAGAAAATCGCAAAAGCGGGAGAGATCTCCGAAGATGAAGGCAAGGATTTAGAAGACGATATGCAGAAACTGACAGACAAGTTCATTGCCGATATTGATAAAGCAGTCGCAGTTAAGACAGACGAGATCATGACTGTCTAATTCTGACGGAGTGCCTGAGATGGAACATAAAGAGCTTAAGATCCCGCGGCATATAGCGGTCATTATGGACGGCAACGGAAGATGGGCAAAAAAACGCCATAAACCGCGTACCTACGGACATGCGAAAGGAGCCAAAGTCCTTGAGCAGGTCCTGGAGGATGCGGACGATCTTGGCGTGGAGTATTTTACGGTCTATGCGTTTTCCACGGAAAACTGGGCACGTCCTTATGAAGAAGTTAAAGTGATCATGGATCTTTTCCGGAGATATCTGGTAAGCTCTCTGGAAAAGTGCATGAAAAATAATGTGCGTGCAAGAATTATCGGAGACAAAACAAAGCTGAGTCCCGATATCATTGACGCGATATACAACCTGGAGAATACGACGAAAAACAATACGGGGATCTCATTCCAGATCGCAATGAACTATGGTTCCAGGGATGAGATCGTCCGCGCTGTCAGAGCCCTGGTGGCGGACGAGAAAGCCGGAAAGATCACTGATATCAATCAGATCGATGAAAAGCTGCTGGAGTCTTATTTAGACACAGCGGATATCCCGGATCCGGATCTTCTGATCCGGACAAGCGGGGAGGAGAGGCTTTCCAATTTCCTGATGTGGCAGCTGGCTTACACGGAGTTTTATTTTACGGATGTTCCGTGGCCGGACTTCAATCGGGAAGAGCTTATAAAAGCCATCGAAAAATACAACGGTCGTGACCGCAGATTCGGCGGTCTTACCAAATAAGGGCCGGGGACGGCAGCAGTAGCAGTAACAGGAATTATGGAAAAGAAGAAAGAAGAATTAACAGACGATCGGAGCAAGGGGCTGCTCCGGAATAAAAGCTTTTGGGTACGGACCGCAAGCGGGATTGTAATGACTGTGGTTCTGGTAGCGGTTTTTGTTCTGGGCGGCTATGTGATGTGGGGCTTCCTGCTTGCACTGGCTCTGGTAGGGCAGTTCGAATTCAACCGTGCCCTGCAGTTAAACTGGGGCGTATTTGCCTGGGTCGGATATCTTGCGACGATCGCATACTACATCCTTTTGATCGTTTACAACGGTTCGATCGAATACACATTGCTGATCTTTGCGGTCCTTCTGGTCGCGGATTTGGCGGTATTCGTCCTGACTTATCCGCGGTATAGGCTGGAGCAGACATTTGCAGGTTTCTTCAATGTCTTTTATGTCGGCGTAGCGCTTTCTTTTATGTATATCATAAGAATTCACCCGCCGTCAGGCGCTTATCTTGTCTGGCTGGTGATCCTCTCGAGCTGGGGATGCGATATCTTCGCTTATCTGGTCGGAATGCTGTTCGGAAAGCATCCGTTTGTTCCGAAACTCAGCCCGAAGAAAAGTGTGGAAGGCGCCATCGGAGGAATCGTCGGATCTGTCGTACTTGGTGTGATTTACGGATTTATTGTGCAGAAATATGTTCCGGATGTTGAGGCAGCTCCGTTGGCTTTCGGTGTGATCTGTATCTTCGCCGCAGCAGCCAGCCAGATCGGCGACCTTGCGGCATCGGCAATCAAACGAAAGGTCGGCATCAAAGATTACGGAAAGCTGATCCCGGGGCACGGAGGCATCCTGGACCGTTTCGACAGCGTGATCATGGTTTCTCCGATCATCTTTTTTATCACGATCTACATCAACATTATTAACTGAAACTGGCCGGCAATCCGGAAGGAAAAGCCGGTCTCTCTTTGAGAAGAAAAGGGGAATATGAAAAACATATCGGTATTAGGCTCCACCGGCTCGATCGGTACACAGACGCTCGAAGTTGTCCGTGCAAATCCGGATCTTGCGGTGGAAGCGTTAAGCGGAAATCAGAATATTGAACTATTAGCAGAACAGATTTTGGAGTTTTCTCCAAAACTTGTTTGCGTTTATGATGAAAAAAAGGAAGCGCCGCTGATGGATCTTTTGAAACAGAAAGATCCGGAGGGCAGAGTCCGGAGCAGCCTGCGGATTACAAGCGGGATGGAAGGCCTTTGTGAAACGGCTGCTTTTGAAAGTGCGCAGATCACCGTAGGCGCGGTTGTCGGCATGGTCGGGATCCGGCCTGCAATGGCAGCGATCATGGCGGGGAAAGATCTGGCGCTTGCGAATAAAGAAACGCTTGTCTGTGCCGGGAAACGGATCATGGATGCGGCAAAGACACAGGGCGTTAACATTTATCCTGTAGACTCGGAACACAGTGCGATCTTTCAGTGTCTGAACGGAGAGCAGGGCAATGAAATCGACAAGATCCTGCTGACCGCTTCCGGCGGACCATTCCGGGGATTTACCCGTGAAAGACTGGAAAAAGTAACGCTTGCGGACGCGCTGAAGCATCCGAACTGGTCGATGGGGCAGAAGGTAACGATCGATTCCTCGACGCTGGCGAATAAAGGTCTGGAAGTAATGGAAGCGAAATGGCTGTTTGATGTCGATCCTGACCGGATCCAGGTCGTTGTACAGCCGCAGAGCATCGTCCATTCCGCAGTCCAGTTTAAAGACGGAGCGATCATCGCTCAGCTCGGCACACCGGATATGAAGCTTCCGATCCAGTATGCGCTGATGTATCCGGAACGCAGACCGCTTGCAGGAAAACGGGTTGACTTATTTGAACTTGGCTCCCTGACATTTGAAGCACCGGATCTGGAAAATTTTAAAGCGCTCGCGCTTGCGTACCGTGCGATCCGGACAGGCGGCTCACTTCCGACCGTGTTCAACGCAGCAAACGAAAAAGCCGTTGCGGACTTTGTTGCCGGAAAGATCAGCTACCTTGAGATCGCAGACAGCATCGAGAACGCAATGAATGCCCATACCGTGCTCCCGGACCCGACCCTGGAAGAGATCATCACAATCGGTGAGACAATAATGGGACAGTAATTATATTAGTATTTGAATCAGGAGTGTAAATCAAGGCTGAATCGGTTTTCCTTCCTTACAGCCGCCTGCGCCAGCGGTTCATGTACCCGAGTGCGCGTTGGTAGCGCCAACGAGGGTACTGAGAGCTGGGACATAGCTGGCGGCGGGGAAAATCGATTCAGCCGGGAGAATAACAATCATTTATGAGCGTAGTAAGTATTATTTTAGCAATTATCATTTTAGGAATATTGATCGTCGTCCATGAATTCGGCCACTTTATCGTCGCCCGGAAAAACGGCGTCTTTGTCAAGGAATTCTCCATCGGCTTCGGTCCGCGGATCGTCTCTCATGTCAGTAAAAAGAGCGGCACCCGGTTTTCCTGGAAGGCAATACCGTTCGGCGGTTCCTGCCAGATGCTCGGCATGCTCGAAGATGAGGATGACGGAACGGATGATGAAAGATCCTATGACAGAAAGTCTGTCTGGGCACGGATGAGCATAACCCTTGCCGGACCGTTTTTCAATTTTCTGCTGGCCTTTGTGCTTGCGGTGATCGTTATCAGCACGAACGGCTATGATCCGGCAACGGTAACCTATGTAGCCGAAGATTCTCCGATGTATGAGGCAGGCGTCCGGGAGGGCGATCTGATCACCAACTACAACGGAGAACCGATCAATTTCGGCCGTGAGATCTATCTCGAAACCTATGTCAATCCAACGGAGGCAAACAAACCGGTCGATATCACTTATGAACGGGATGGCGAAAAACACAAGGTCAGTGTGACGCCGAAAGAATATACCTTTTATGTGATCGGACTTTCTTATTATGCAAACGATGCACCTGCAGAGATCGCGGAGATCTCAGAGGAGAGTCCGCTCGCTGCAGCTGGTCTGGAAAAAGGTGATGTGATCACTTCCATCAATGGAACGAAAATAGCTTCCGGCTCCGAACTGGAAAAGTATTTTGCAGACCATGAATTAACGGCGGAAAAACTGGAGCTGACGGTGCTTCATCACGGAGGAGAAAAAACGGTGTCGGTGACCCCGCAGGAGTCCAAAGCTTATCGGCTCGGCTTTTCCTACAACATGGACAATGTCAAGACCGGAGTCGGCGGAACACTGAAATACAGCTTTGCAGAGCTCGGATATCAGATCAAATCCGTCTTTAAGAGTCTGGGTATCCTGTTCTCCGGAAAAGGATCTCTGGATATGCTTTCCGGACCTGTGGGAATCGTGGAAGTCATCGGAACGACCTATGATGCGTCCGCGCCGTCCGGATTCCTGGTTACGCTGATGAACATGTTCAGCATCGTGATCCTTCTGAGTACGAACCTCGGCGTTTTGAACCTGCTTCCGCTTCCGGCTCTGGACGGCGGCAAGTTCCTGCTTCTGATCATAGAAGCAATCCGCCGCAAACCGATGCAGAAGAAATACGAAGGCATTATCACCATGGTTGGTGCTGTACTGATCATGATCCTGGCGGTCGTCGTTTTGGTAAATGATGTACTGAAATTCTTCTAATTATTTTAAATGAAAAGATCTTTCCTGCCGCCAGCTATGTCCCAGCTCTTCTTGACCCCGCTGGCGCTAAGACGCGCCTTCCGGGTTTCCACCGGATCCGAAATACTCAACCGC
>CAZOHB010000023.1:0-23068 GCA_964579345.1 uncultured Parasporobacterium sp. | reverse complement strand
GGAAGCGTTATACGAGCTGATAGAGCAATAGGGAAACAGGTGAAAGGCCTGTGCGGACCCGCCACTGTAAGTTATCGGGCGAGGCAATAAGCCACTGAGTATTCGGGAAGGCGCTGAGCTGTAATCGATGCGAGCCAGGAGACCTGCGTATAACGGGAATAGGCAGCGAGTATCTGCAGATATTCCGATAGGATTTCGATAAAACGGGCCGGCGAAAGTCGGCTCGTTTTGTTTAGTTCAGAGAGCAGAGCGGGTTTAGCAATGCCGAAACGTACAGGCATTGCTGAACTATTTCGCTACAAAAAGCGCAGTAATAATTCGGAGGATATCATGAACGAAAAATGTTTTGCCATTTTGAATGAGGTAAAGAAGGCGGTTTCCGGAAAGGACGACGTGATCGAGCAGGTGCTGACGGCGATCCTTGCCGGGGGACATATTCTGTTGGAAGATATTCCGGGCGTTGGCAAGACAACCCTTGCGCTGGCATTGAGCAAAGCGTTGGGATTGCGGTTTAACCGTGTGCAGTTCACGCCGGATGTTGTCCCGTCAGACATCACAGGTTTCACTGTCTATGATAAGGAGAACAACAAGTTTTCTTTTCGGCCGGGTGCTGTTATGACGAACTTCTTCCTTGCGGACGAGATCAACCGTACCTCGAGCAAGACACAGGCGGCGCTGCTTCAGGTCATGCAGGAAGGCAAGGTTACTGTTGACGGGCGGACGTTTGCCATGCCGCAGCCGTTTATTGTACTGGCGACGCAGAACCCGGTTGGTACGGCAGGAACGCAGATGCTTCCGGAGGCGCAGCTTGACCGTTTCATGATCAAAATCACAATGGGCTACCCGGATCAGAAAGCGCAGATCGAGATTTTGAAAAACCGCCAGATCGCTGATCCGATGGAAACGGTTGTGCCGATCACGAATGCGGAAGAACTGGTCGGAATGAAAGAAGAAGTCAAACAGATCTATGTGGACGACAAGATATATAAATATATAACATTCCTGGCAGAGGCAACAAGAAAGCAGGAGTATGTCCGGCTTGGCATCAGCCCGCGTGGTGCACTCGCACTTTGCGGAATGGCGAAGGCGAAGGCGTATATCCAGAACCGCAACTTCGTGACACCGGAAGATGTGCAGGCGGTCTTTTGCGACAGCTGCAGACATCGTCTGATCCTGCATCCGAAGGCAGCAGTAAATAACGTTACGGCCGATGCGATCCTTACGGATATTATGAGCCGGCTGAAAGCACCGAAACTTGGGGAGTAACTCACGTTGTGCGATACCCCCGGGATTCTAAGAAGCAGGAGAAACAGAAGGATATTTCATTGAAAAAAGAGCGAATCATTTTCTTCTTAATATTAGCGGTCTTTGTGATCCTTTATCTGATCACGATGCAGCCCACCTTTCTGATTGTTCTTGCAGTCATGGTGCTGTATCTGATTTTTGCGCTCCTTTTACGCTTTTTTTCGGGGAAAAAATTAAAGCTTTTACTTTCGTGCCCGGCGGAATGCCTGAAAGGAGAGAAAAAGGAGATCGCCTTTAACATCAGGAATGAAAGCCTGCTTGCGGTTTTTCGTGCGGACATCCTTTTTACTACAAAAAATCTTCTGACCGGTAGAGGAAGCAATGCCCGCTGTCGATGCGCAGTTCTCCCTAAAAAAGAGAAGACACTAACGATGGAAGCCGGCGATTCCGTCTGCGGCTGCCTGGATATTCAAACCGCGCAGATGCGGGTAGGTGACCCGTTATTCCTGTTCTCGAGAAAAATCGCAACAGATGGGCAAAAAGCACAGATGCTGATTCTTCCGGAACTTCAGGAATACCAGCTTTCTGAATCTGCTCTGGAAGGGTATGACATGGAAAGCTTCCGGTATGCGGACGGCAAGGTCGGCTCCGACAGTTCCGAAACCGTCGGAATCCGGGAATATGTCCCCGGCGACAGCGTCCGCGCAATCCACTGGAAGCTGAGTGCAAAAGCCGGCGACATCGTGATCAAGGAATACGGCTTCCCTGTAGACACCAGGCTTCTTTTGCTTTCGGATAAAGATGTCCGCGATATCGACGCAGTCACGGAACTGTCCCTTTCCATTTCCGATTCGCTGATTCGAAAAGGAATAGACCATTCGTTCGGCTGGTTTGATGCTGATGCGGAGGAGTTCCTTGTCCGACAGGTATCGGATCCGGATGATGTTTATCTGCTGATGCCGGAGTTCCTGAAAAGTCCATGCTCGGATCGTGCTGCGGATACGGCCGCGCGTTTCCTGAGCTCGGGTCAGGATAAAAATTATGCGGGCTATTTATATATTACAGATGTGCAGGAGGAAGAGGAGAGCCTTGAGAAACTGAATGAATTCGGTTTCGTCACAGTCCTGACGCCTCAGGATTTTAACTGATTGTTTCGACGCTTCCGTTTTGCGGCTGCTTGTTTTGGTAGAATAGAAATATAAGGAATGTGGAAATGTCACCGATATTAATCCGGAAGACATCCAATCGAATATGGAAGAAAATTGCAAACGGCATCGCGGCGCTGCTGCTCGCGGTCTCTTCGTTTTGCTGCATCACCGGACAGCTTGGCCTGAAGCTGACCTTTGCCAATGCGTTCAAAGGAGGCATCGGCTCCGGCCTGGCATGTGCGTGGAACACGATCGCCGATACCCTCGGAAGCAGCAATTACATGATCGTCAGGCAGTATGCCGGCGCATCAGAAGAGTATGGTCTGTTCCTTCTGCTTTCTCTGATCGTGATGATCGTGGTTGCTGTATTTGTGGTCAAAAGCCGGATCGGCTGGCTTTTGCTTTTGTTTGTACTGCCGCCGATTTTGATCGGACTGCTTTGCGGCCTTTATCCGGCATGGGGCGAGACGGCGTTTCTGGCAGTTTCCGCCATTTTTGCCCTGGTCATCATGAAGATGCGGGAGGGACTGTTCCCGGCAGCAGTCACCGGCATATTGCTTGCGGCGGTCATGGGGATCCTGATTGCAGCAGGAGCATCCCGCGCCCCTGCATTAAATGCAGTAGAAAACGGTCTTTCGGAATCGATAAAGAATGCCTTCTACGGCATGGATGACCTGCAGCATGGAAATCTCACAGTAAGGAAACGTTCCGTGCGGGAAGGAACCGCATTGGAAGTGACCATGAGTGAGCCGCAGTCCATGTACCTGAAAGGCTTTACAGGTGCGACATTTAACGGACAGGAATGGAGCGATCTTTCCAACTCTGTATATTATGAAAATCGGGAAGTTCTGGAGGCAATCCGTGGCGAGGGCTTCCATGCGGCCGGTCAGCTGGCCCAGACGGCGACGTTCAGCTATGACGAGGAGGCTGTCGGCGAAAATACCATAACGGTCACAAACACCGGGGCAGATCAGCGATATGCGTTTGTACCGTATGACATTCTGGAAGATGGAACGCTTTCGGATGTCCAGCTGAAAGGAGGAACGGAGTTTTTCGGCACACCCGGAAAACGTTTCCGTTCTTATACCTATACGGCTAGTTCGAATCAGGTGGATAACTGGACGGATGCTGCTGCGCGTCTTTTCACACAGGCGTTGAATGCGGAGCTCTGTACTGAGGAAATGCAGGATTATCTTCGACTGGAAAGTTATTTCAATAAATTTGTCTATGAGAATTTCGGGAAAGTCAGCAAGGCGGAGCACAACCTTTTAAGTCAGTATATCGGTGGCTCCGGCGACCAGAGCAAAGGGCATGTCGGCTATAAAACAGCGATCAAAGCGATTCGTTCTTACCTGGAAAATAATTTTATTTATACAGAAGATCTCGGCGCGCGGACAGCAGCAGGGAAGAATGAGCTGAAGGATTTTCTGGAATCTGGGAAGGGATATGACGTACAATTTGCAACAGCGGCGACCTTGATGTTCCGTTACTTTGGAATCCCGGCAAGATATGTGGAAGGATATCTGATCACACCGGACGATGCTGCAGGCGCGGATGCAGATGGAACGGTCCGCGTCCTTCGGGAACACGTGCATGCCTGGACGGAAATTTATATTGATGGCGTTGGGTTCGTACCGCTCGAGGTAACGCCGGAATATTACGGCGTCATGGAAGAGGCGGACATGGAAACAGGTATTTCCAACGAAGCGCTTGTCCGGGAGTTCCAGGAACACTACGGAGAGGGCGGCGGTTCCGATACAGAGGAAGAGGAACCCCAGCCTGCACAGCCGGAAAGCCCGGTCGTTAAGATCCTGCTTTCCATTCTTGTAATCCTTGCGGGACTCGTTGTTCTGGCTCTGCTTGTTTTCCTTTGTATACGACTGCTTCGAAAGATCAGGGAATCCCTGAAGAGACGAAGACTATTCTTAAAGAGTGATCCGAAAACAGCGGTTGCAGCCATTTACGACTATATGGAAAGCTGCGGACTTCATCCGGGAGAGGATATCGTTGCGCTTGGAAACCTGGCCGCTTACAGTCCGCAAAAGATCAAAGAGAATGAGCGGGGCAGGATGCTGGAGGCGTTGAAGGCACTGAAGAAGTCTAGACAGAAGACGGGAAGCCTGTCCCAATGATCTAGTTAAAATCTCTTCATATTGTCGTCCCCGTATCCTCAAATAGAGAGGGCCTGAAAATAAGGGCATGGAGCATATCCTCAAAAACGAGGTAGCTCAAAATGAGGATATGCAATAAGCAAAAAAGGCGAAAAAGCAGGGCTTCCGTATCCTCAAATAGAGGTGGCTTGAAAAAGAGAGCTTTAGAAAAAGATAGAAGAAAAAAAGAAAAGGCAGATTTGGAAATGAACAAAACAAAAAGAAACAGGATCATAAGTATTGTGCTCGGGCTTTGCATTCTTGCTGGCGCGTTGATGCTGGCAGGCTGCGGAGGCGGCGGACAGAACGGCGGTAAGGAGGATTTGAACGTCGAGACTGTATCGCTGAAAACCGCGGAGCAGCTGATGGCGGATAATCCGAATCCGACCTTCGCTGCGATCGGCGGAGAGTGGATTATCAAAGGGCTTACGCTTTCAAAGGCGGAGGTTCCGGAGGATTATTACAATCATTATTATGACAACCTGAGAGCCGCAGTGAAAAAGGCCGGCGGCACAATCTCGGAAAACCGTTATACGGATTATGCCCGTGTGGTCATTGCCCTTGCTGCACTTGGAAAAGACGCGAAGGATGTGGAGGGCTATGATCTGGTCAGCTATCTGGATGATTATGAAAAAGTGACGCTGCAGGGAACGACGTCCGCAGCCTTTGCGCTGATCGCAGCCCAAGTGAGCGGAAATACGCTGGAAAACGAAGAGGCCTATATCGATTTCATCCTCGAAGACGAAATGAAGGATGCGCTGATGGAGGAAGAAGGCTTCTCGGATTACTATGCCATGGGAGCAGAGGGACTTTCTTTCTACCGGGGAAGAGCTGATGTGGATCAGTACATTGAAGAATCTGTGCAGATCCTTTCCGACCAGCAGGGAGAAAACGGAGCGATGACCAACTGCGAATCCACAGCCGAAGCAATCGAGGCTCTTGTCCAGCTCGGGATCGATCCGGAAAAAGACGAGCGTTTCATCAAGAACGGAAAGAGTCTTTACGACGGTCTGATGACTTTCTATGTTGGTGAAGGCAGATTCAAGCATCTGCCGGAAGATGAAGAGGCAAATGCCATGGCTTCCGAGCGTGCGCTGCTCGCTATGGATGCCATTCTCCTGTATCAGCAGGGACGGCAGATTTATGAAGCAAAGTAAAGCCGCTCCGCTAAAGCTGGCGGCAGATCAGGCGTTCCTTTTCCTTGCTGCCGCCTGCGCCAGCGGTTTCGTGTTTGAGTGCGCGTCATAGCGCCAACGAGGACACGAAGAGCTGGGACATAGCTGGCGGCAGAAGGAACGCTTGAGTAGCAGAGAAAAATGTAGCTGTTAATTGGATAACTGAACGGATGAAGAAAAACTGGTGGCGGAAAAACCGAAGATGGATCTTCCTGATCATCGCAGCAGCAATCGCGGCGGTCTATATCGTGACGTCAGCAGTTTCGCTACATAGCCATGGAGAAAAGCCCAACAGCGCGAACATTCAGGAGCTTTATTCAGACCGCTCCCAGATCATTGTGACAGGAAAAGATTATTCTCTGGAAGAAGAGGATGCAGAAAAATACATCGAAGAGCAGGAGGAAATTCAGCAGGAGACCGAACCGGAGGATCCGAAAGAAAAGCCTGCGGAGAGTATCGTAAAAGAAGATGAAACGCAGCCGGATCAGGAACCGGAAACCGGAGATCAGCAGCCGGGTCCCGGGGATGGACCTGGTCCTGGAGAAGGGGATGGTCCCGGAGGAGATGATGACGGCAAGGAAGAAGAGTCCAAGCCGGATAAGGAGAGCAAACTCCCGAAGATCGAACACACGATTCAGGACACCCCTTATGGAAGCAACATCGTCTTCCAGGTCCGTGGAACGGATTATAAAGGCCGCGTGATCGATGCCTTCTACTATGAGGTAACGCTCGACGGTTTCCGACTGTCTTCTGTTGAGATCAGCGGAGACGGCTGGGTCAGCTACCGTGCAGACGGTCTGGAAGAAGGCGCACATTCTATCGTAATTAAGATCAAAGATAAGGACGGCAATACCAGCACACAGGAAGCAGTCCTGAATGTGGAAGAAGCACAGGATGTGAAGATCGATTCTTACGTCACTTTAACGGTAGAGGCGGAAGCGCTCGGCTTTGGCACGCTTTTGCAGGTCACCGATTCGATTTACAAAGATGAAAGCGCGGCGCATTTTGTTAAACGTGTGCTGGAGGCAAACGGTTTTACCCCGTCGATCGATAATGCATCCTCCTATCTGAGCCGGATCTACAAAGCCGGGATCAAACCGGGACCGGCGACCGTACCGGAAAAGATACAGGAGTTTTTGGGTGAACCGTATGACGATTTTGACCCCGATTCCCTCGGCGAGCGTGATTATTACGCGACCAGCGGCTGGATCTATCTGGTGAACGGAGCGTATATGGGCGTCGGTATGTATGGCACGACACTGCAGGACGGAGATGAGATTCATCTTGGATTTGCCCCAAGCGGTGGAGATGAATACAATGGAAATGTATATAATTATGGAGATTGGTAAGGATGAAAAAAGTAATACGAATCCGGTATAAAATGTTAGCTTTAGCTGTGGCTATGCTGCTTTGTCTTTGTATGCTGCCAATGCAGGCGTTTGCGGAAGATGTTTTCACGGACGAATACGGACACGAAGCGGAGTGGTGGAATTTCCGCAATACTGCGGATAACAATGCCGTCACAGACCGTCCGACGCCGACGAGCGATACAGAGGCCTGGGAAAAGTGGGCGGTTAAATACGGCACCGGTTACAATGCGGCACCGACCCCGCCTGTTATCGTGGACGGTAAAATATATGTGGCTGTGAATCAGAAGATTCTGGAATTGGATAAAGAGACCGGCGCGATCCTTCGGGAAAGTGAGGAAATGCCGGGTGGTGCCGGCTATGCGATGCAGTCTCCGGTATATGCGGATGGGAAAATCTTTGTCGCGATCACAAACGGGCGGATTTGCGCAGTGAACATCGATGACCTGAAAGTAGCATGGGTCTCAGACAACAGCAGCATTATTCGTGGACAGACGGTTTCTCCGCTGACATATATTAAAAATGATGGAACCGGCTACATCAGCACCGGAACCTGGACGACTGGCGGCGGCGATCTGTTCTGCGTTACGACAGATGATTCAAATCTGACATATAACGAAGCACAGGATATCCATGTAAAAGCTCTGGAATGGTCCTTTAATCCGGACACAGACGATGCAGATAATCTGGAAGCAAACAACAGCGTGGCAAAGGGGTACTACTGGACCGGCGGCTATGCAACGGAGAAGTATCTGGCGATCGGTTCGGACAATGGTTCTTATATGGGAGATGAAGCTTCGGATACTGCTTTTTATACTTTGAATCCGAAGAGCGGAGAGATTATCGATGCAGTGTACGGTATTCATGGACAGGTGCGGAGTACTGCCGTCTATCGGGATGGATATCTTTACTTTTCAACAAAAGGCGCAAAGGTATATAAGATTCCGGTGGATGAAAACGGAGATCTGGGTGAGCCGTCTTTTATTGATCTAAGTGCATACGGAGCAACATCCACGACTGCAACGCCGGTCGTGTATGGAGGAAAGATTTATCTCGGCGTCGCAGGAAGCGGAAACCAGTTCAGCGCTGACGGCGGGCATGGATTTATGACGATCCGGGATGATGAAACGCTGAGCCAGAGTTCTTTCATTTACAATATCAAGATTCCAGGCTATCCGCAGGCCGGTGCGCTGCTTTCTACTTATCATGAGGCAGAAGATTTTAACGGTGATGGAAAAGCCGACGGCAGAGTCTATCTTTTCTTTACCTATAACGCATCGCCTGGAGGCATTTATTATACATACGATACGCCGGATCAGACAAAGCCGACGGAGCTTTCGAATGAAGAGGCAAAGATCTTTGTCCCGACGGGAAATAAACAGCAATACTGCATCAGTTCGATCGTAGCGGATAAAGACGGAACGTTGTATTACAAAAACGACAGCTGCTATCTGTTTGCAGTGGAGTCGAATCCCGCGGCGCTCCTGAATCTCACGGTATATAACGGAGCCGGCGAAGAAATACTTCCGGATAAGGAATTTCAATCCAAGATTGCAGATTACAATCTGAAGGTTGACGAAACAGAAGAAAAAGTTCTTGTAAAACTGGAGCTGGGCGAAGGTGTTACAGCAACTGTGCAGGGAGAGGCATATAGTGACGATGGAGTTGAGGTCCCGCTTACAGAAGAGGAGACCGTGATCTCTATTCAAACCAGTAAAAACGGAAAAGAAAGAGCGTATACACTTACCGTAAAAAAGACAAGTTCCGTGGCGGACCTTGAAGCGCTGGCATCAGCAATTGCGAACACCTCGCCTTCCATTAGTAAAAAGTACAGACTTCTTCTTCCGGAATTTGATAAGGATGTCTGTGAGTATACGGTTGACTGGATCACGACCGGGACAGGCGATTCGGAAGATCCGGAATCCACACCGAGGATGAATCTCTTTCTGAAACCGGAAAGTGATTTTGCAACCGTTGCAGTCTGGCCGGTTGAAAATGTGGACAGCTCGAGAATCGCTTCGGATGGCACCATTACCGGAGTGAAAGTTACCGGCAATACTCCGTACACACTCCGCTATCCGGTCTATTCCGCAGATATCACACATGATTCCAAGGTGCGCATTGTCGTGACAGCAGAAGACGGGGTAACGACGAAAGAATATCTGGTAACATTTAACCGGAGAATCCTGGCTGCGGATGTTCAGCTGTCCGAAAGTGCTGTGCAGTTACAGGAAGGAGAGACTCTCCAGCTTGAGGCTGTTGTGACTCCGGACAACGCGACGGACAAAACCGTGACCTGGACTTCTTCTGACCCGGCGATCGCATCTGTCGATGAAACCGGTCTGGTGACTGCCGGCATTACCGGAGAAGCAGTTATCACAGCAGCCAGTGAGGACGGACCGTATGCAGAATGTACCGTTACGGTAGAGGGACATACGCCGATCTTTGAAGCGGCAAGGGAGCCGTCCTGCGAAGCGATCGGTCTGAACAGAGACTGCTGGCATTGCCCGCACTGCGGCAGATATTATACGGATGCAGAGGGGACCGAAGAGATTGCCAAGGAAGAGGTCGAGATTTCTGCAACCGGACATCTGCACCTGCAGGAAAAAGAGGCCGTTCCGGCAACGCTCGAAGCAGAAGGAAACATTGCTTATTGGATCTGCGAAGACTGCGGCAAGCTTTTTAAAGATGCAGATGGGACCGAAGAGATCGAATCTGAACAGGAGACAGTGATCCCGAAGCTGATCGATATCAGCAAAGCAGAGGTCTCAAAGATTACAGACCAAACATACACAGGCAAACAGATCAAGCCTGCAGCGAAGGTTACCCTTGATGGCACAGCACTGATTTCAGGAACGGATTATAGCGTTTCCTATAAGAACAATAAGGCTGTCGGGAAGGCAACGGTTACGATTACAGGAAAAGGTCTCTATGGAGGAGCGAAGAGCATAACTTTTTCCATCCTCCCGAAGCCAACGACGATTTCCAAAGTGACAGCAGCGAAGAAAGCCTTTACTGTAAAATGGAAAAAGCAGGCGAAAGAGACGACCGGCTACCAGATCCAGTATAGTACTAACAAAAACTTTAAATCCGGCAATAAAACGGTTCTGGTCAAGAAGGCAAAAACAGTCTCGAAAAAGATCAGCAAATTAAAGTCTAAGAAGACGTACTATGTCCGGATCCGTACCTACAAGACCGTAAGCGGAAAGAAGTATTATTCCGTATGGTCAACAAAGAAACGGGTGAAGGTAAAATAGATGCCTGAATTTTTCTTTGTCGTTTGAAAGAAACAGTCTTATTGTTAGAGGGGTTAAATCACCGCCTCTGCTCTTTGATCGGGCAGGGGCGGTGGTTTTATATAGTTGATTGATCCGGAACGTATTATATCCTTATATATAAGGAGTTGTCCTGAATTGAATAATATTTATAAAAACGAAGAACATTTTTATTGTTTCTAATACAAAATAATGATAGTATGAATAAGGTTCGTTTTGCGGACCTTATATCTGTGCGTCATGCACAGAGAATAATTGAATAACATGTCATTGAGAAGGAACCATGTGCAAATCATGGACTGTAACGGCAACTGTAATGCGGAGCGACCCCTCAAATATGCCACTGGGTGACCGGGAAGGCAGGGCGAGTGATGAAGCTAAGTCAGGATATTTCTCTTTGATGGAGTAGTTTCCGTGATAAAACGAAAGGGTCTGTAAATACCGTCAGAACGATTCAAGTTCCGACGGTATTATTTTTTGGCAGCTTTCACGGAAAGGAATATCCGGAGAGGAGGTTTCTTTCCGTGTGAGAATAAAATGGGGCTTTTACAGCTCATTTAAAGAAAAGGAGGAAGTAAATGAAAACAGTAGCAAAAAGATCAGGCGCGATCCTGCTGGCTCTGCTTGTGGCAATCACAACGCTCTTTGCCGGCAGCCTGTCTGCATTTGCGGCAGAGCCGGATTCGGAAGCAGCTATCGCTTATGATGGAACAGAAGTGAACTTCATCAAAGCTGATGGAAGCCAGTTCGGAATGTGGTCAGCGCTTGAAGGCACAACGTTCGGCCTTGAAGGTGACGACGTCACAATTCACTATGAGACGAAGAATACAACGACTTATCGTGGATTCCATTATGGACCGATTGCAGATGTTCCGCAGGATGAAAATGCAGATGTCAGCGGTCTGGTTGATGTCGCTTTGGAAGATGGAGCTCTGGATTTTACGATCAGCAAGGACTTCATGGGAAAAGCAGTTCCGGTAGCACCGATCAAAAACAGCTATGCAAGCAGCCATGGCGATCCGTCCTGGACATCCGCAGATCAGTATTATCTGGCAATCCCGGCTGCAACAGAGATGACCGTTGTAAACAATGTTCCGATGTTTAATATTCTGAGTGCAAGCCTGTTTGGTTCTACACTGACAGTAACCATGAAGAGCGCTGCTTATGACTGGCTGTATGAAGGTCACTCTGAAGAAGCAGAAGAAGCAACAGAGGATGAACTGATTCCGATCGATCCGGATACGCATGTATTCAATCTTGAATTAACTGACACTTCTGAGCCGATTCTTCTGGCTTTCCATTCAAAGAGCAAAGACGAATATTACAACCGTCTTCTTGTTGTCGATGTAGAGAACAAGACTCTGACAGCAGAACCGTATGTTGAGCCGGTCGCTGCAATCGATGAACTGACAACAGAAGAAGCAATCGCAAAAGCAGATGAACTTGCAACCGTTGATATGGTGAACTCTCTGATCCGTGCGATCAAGGTTCAGGTTAGAGATGAGAACACCGACAAATACTGCGCAGTTGCAGGTGCTTATTATAATGCTTTAACAGCAGATGAAAAAGAAGAGCTGAACGATCCGGGTTACTTCGGAGACGATACCGGAGATGCTTCTCTCGACGACCCGCGCAATGCTGATGGAATCGGCGAGAAAGAGCTTCTCGTTGTAAGCTTCGGAACAAGCTTCAACGGCAGCCGTGTTGCAACGGTTAAGGCTGTTGAGGATGCACTCGCTGCAGCTTATCCGGATTACTCTGTAAGAAGAGCATTCACAGCTCAGATCATTATTAACCATATCCAGGCTAGAGACGGCGAAGCAATCGACAATATGCAGCAGGCTCTTGACCGTGCAGTTGCAAACGGCGTAAAAGAACTTGTTGTACAGCCGACTCACCTGATGCATGGTGCAGAGTACGATGAAATGTGCGAAGCTCTTGCAGCTTATGAAGGCAAGATCGAAAAGATCATCATCAGCGAGCCGCTGCTGAACAACGATGCTGATAAGAAAGCAGTTGCAAAAGCAGTTGTTGATGAAACAGTCGCAATGAGCGATTACGATAGCCTTGAGGCAGCAGAAGCTGCAAAGACAGCTTTCGTATACATGGGACATGGTACTTCCCATGAAGCAAACGTAACTTATGCAGAAATGCAGGATGTTTTCACAGGCCTTGGATACACTAATGTATTCGTAGGAACCGTTGAAGGCAAACCGGCTTCCACCGCTCTTCCGGAAGTGAAGAAGGCAGTTGAAGCAGCAGGCTACACCAGCGTTATCCTTCGTCCGCTTATGGTCGTTGCAGGCGATCACGCAAACAACGATATGGCAGCAGACGAGGAAGGCTCTTGGTACTATGCTTTCGTTAATGGCGGAGAATTCGAAGTAGAAGGATCCGATGGTCCGGTTGATATCGGAGAAGGATTTGGCGCAGAGAATGTAACCAACCAGATCAACGGCCTTGGCGAGATCAAAGGCGTACAGGATCTGTATGTAAGCCATGTAAAGGATGCAATTCCTACATTTGTAAATGTGGACTTTACATCTCAGACCGCAGGTGGATTCCTGCATGCTCCGCAGTTTGATTATGCAGTTGCTTCCAATGAAGCAGAGAAGTTCGGATACACCGATGAAGTTGATGGAGTTTCTGCACTCGACGTTTTAGTTGCAGCGCACGAGCTGACTTTCGGAGATGAATTCACAAAAGAGACCGCAGAAGATTATCTGAAGATCAAAGACAATAATGTTGAAAGACAGTTTGGCATTGATCCGGTTAAAGGAACCATGGGTGATACCTTCAGAGGTGGATTCTATGTAAACCATACTTTCCCGGTTGATGTTACAGAAGAAGGTCCGGATGGCGGTTACATGGGTACCGTTGTAGGTACGCAGGAAGTCGTTGACGGAGACCTTGTTGAATTCTTCTTCTATGAGAGCGAGTACATGGGTGATTCCTATAACTGGTTCTTAGGCGAAGATGGAAAATACAGCAGAGAATTCACCGTAGAAGCAGGTCAGGATCTTGATCTGACACTGAACGGATTCTATGCTTACTATGGATACAACTTCAAAGACGAATCAGAAATGATCGCTTTTGACAGTGTATTCGAAATTCCGGATGCTCAGCTCTATACAGTAAATCTGGAGACCGGAGCTTTAACCAAAATCGATGGTGCGATTACTGATGAAGACGGTATCGCTACTGTAAATTTCCCGGAAAAAGGAACGTATACGATCACAGCATTTGGCGAAGATGAAACGGGAATGGTAGTTCCGATTCTGACCCTCACCACAATCAAGGTCGTAAAACCGGCAGCACCGGCTGACATCACTGTTACGATTTCTGAGGCAGGCAATGTTCGTATGGCTCAGGAAACCGTTACGGTTATCGACCTTAACAAAGACGGAACATTAGATGTGAACGAAGCTCTCTATGCTGCTCATGAGAAAGCATACGAAGGCGGCGCTGCAGCTGGCTATGCGACAGCAGCTACCCAGTGGGGAACTTCCATTACAAAACTTTGGGGAGATGAAAGCGGATCTTATGGTTACTACAACAATAACCAGATGTGCATGTCTCTCGACGATGCTGTAAAAGCAGGCGATGCGCTTGTAGCTTGGAGCTATAAAGATGCAGCTTACTACAGCGATGCATATTCCTACTTTGATGCAGCAGCTTATACTGCAAAACAGGGAATGGCTGCAAACGTAACACTGACAGGCTCTACCGGCTGGGATGAGAACTGGAATCCGGTATTTGAGCCGGTGAAAGGTGCAACCCTGACAGTAACAGACAGCGATCTGAAAGCTCTTGCAGCTGATGATTACGAAATCGTTGATAACAAAGACGGCAGCTATTTAGTATATGTAAAGAAAGCAGGCAACTACTTTGTTATCGCAACAGGCGATTCACCGCTTCTGGTACCTGCAGTTGCAAAAGTGACGGTTGAAGAAATGCCGGCACTTGATCACGAAGCACTTACGATTACCAACAATATCAGCATGTTCAAACCGGCAACTGTTGCTGTTTCCGGAACTCCTGGAGCATATACGATCCATCTGACAATGGAGAACATGAACCTCAGCAAAGTATTTGTTGGTTACAACTATGACGCAACGGATGCAGCAGCAATCACCTTCACAGAGGTAGACGGAAAAGGCGTTGCAGATATTCCGGTAAGCGAAATCTACAAACCGATCGTACTTGCAACACAGAGTGCAAACAACGGAAAATGGTACAACCGTACACTGACGATCGATCTGGATGCGAAGACAGCAGTCTTTGATCCGACAGAAATTCCGCTTGATCTGTTTGATGACATGACAGCGGAAGAAGCAGTTGCCAAAGCAGCAGATCTGACTTCTCCGGAACTTGTAGACAGACTGATCGCAGCTATTCAGGTACAGGCTCGTGATGAGAATACCGATAAATACTGCACGATCGCAAAAGCATATTATGATGCACTTTCCGACAGTAATAAGGAAAAACTGGAAGATCCGGGTTACTTCGGAGACGACACCGGTGATGCTTCTCTCGACGATCCGCGTAACGGCGATGAAATCGGTGAGAAAGAACTCCTTGTTGTAAGCTTTGGTACAAGCTTCAACGGCAGCCGTGTTGCAACGGTTAAAGCTGTTGAGGACGCACTTGCAAAAGCTTATCCGGAATACTCTGTAAGAAGAGCATTCACAGCTCAGATCATTATCAACCATATCCAGGCAAGAGATGGTGAGAAGATCGACAATATGCAGCAGGCACTTGACCGTGCAGTTGCTAACGGAGTTAAAGAGCTTATTGTACAGCCGACTCACCTGATGCATGGTGCAGAGTACGATGAAATGTGCGAAGCTCTGAAAGCTTATGAAGGCAAGATCGAAAAGATCACTGTTTGCGAACCACTGCTGAACAGCGATGCTGATAAGAAAGCAGTTGCTAAGGCAGTTGTTGATGAGACGATCGCAATGAGCGATTATGCGACTCTTGAAGCAGCAGAAGCTGCAAAGACAGCAATCGTTTACATGGGCCATGGTACATCCCATGAAGCAAATGTAACTTATGCAGAAATGCAGAAAATCTTCAGCGACCTCGGATACAAGAACGTATTCGTAGGAACCGTTGAGGGACTGCCGGAATCAACCGCTCTTCCGGAAGTAAAGAAAGCAGTTGAAGCAGCAGGCTATACAAAAGTTATCCTTCGTCCGTTAATGGTTGTTGCAGGCGATCACGCTAACAATGATATGGCAGCAGACGAGGAAGGCTCCTGGTACTACGCATTCGTAAATGGCGGAGAATTCGAAGTTGAAGGCGCTGATAAACCGGTTGACATCGGAGCAGGATTCGGCAAAGACAATGTTACCTGCCAGATCAACGGACTTGGCGAAATCGCTGCTGTTCAGAACCTGTATGTATCTCACGTAGAAGATATTGTCGGCCACAAGCTGACAGCAGTTCCGGCTAAGGCTGCAACTTACAAAGCTGCAGGAAATATTGCTTACTGGGTATGCGAGAGATGCGGCAAGTACTTCGCTGATGCAGAAGGAAAGACGGAAATCACGAAAGAAAGCACCGTAATTCCGATGCTTAAGGTCGTCAAAGGCAAGACCTACAAAGTTTCCGGACAGTCTTACAAAGTAACGAAAGTTGCTACCGCTAAGGCTCAGGGTACTGTAACCTTTACAAAAGCTAAGAATGCTAAGAAAGTTACCGTTCCGGCAACTGTAAAACTGGCTGACGGCAAGGTTTACAAAGTTACTCAGGTTGGAGCAAAAGCATTCACCGCTAAGAAGATCCGTACAGTTACCATCGGTAAGAACGTGAAGAAACTTGCTAAGAATGCATTTGCTAAGAGCAAAGCTACGAAGGTCATCCTGAAGACGAAGCTTCTTAAGAAAGCAGGCGTTAAGGGCAGTCTGAAGAGCTCTAAGGTTAAAACTGTTCAGGTTAAGGTTGGCAAGAAAGCAGTCAACAAGAAGACCGTGAAAGCTTACAAGAAGATCTTCACAAAGAAGAACGCAGGTAAGAAAGTAACAGTTAAATAATTTGTCATAGACAAAGCGAGAGGATCCCGGAGCAATCCGGGATCCTTTTTTAGCGAACTGAGGGCAACGATCTACGAAGCAGATTGCCTTTCAGCAGGTGTCAGGCGGTCAAGCGTGCTTGAATCCGATAGGCAGCTTTTTTATACACAGAAGCGTGACCCCTCAATCTGTGACATCATTTTTATGACACAACAAAAGGGGGTCTTGCTGCGTGGGGAAAAAGGCGACTGTAAACGGCTGTTTTTTATACACAGAACAGGGACCACCTAAACTGTGACGAATTTGAATAGACACAGATAGTGGAGGTCTTGCTCTGTGGGGAAAAGCGAGGAAGCAACAGGCAGAGCAGAGATATTCCGAACCGTTGAACTTCAAAGTTCATTCCTTTATAATATTGAAGATTCGAAAGATAAGGAGGGGGTTACGTGTCTGATCAGAATAAATTCGATTCCATTCGTAAAAATATGAATTTTGCAGAAGATGAACCGGAACTTGCGCAGAATGACCCGGACTTTATGCTCGGTATCTCGGATGATGAGATGACGAACCTTTTTAAAGAAGCGGTTCGTATTGAAAATGAGATCAAGAAAATCAAAGGCCTGCCGATCGCCGGTTTTGACGAGGAACGGAACGAGGCATATTTGGAATACCCGGACGGAAGGAGAAAATATGCTTCAGACAAGTGAGAGAAAACCGGAAGTAATCGTTTTTGCCGGACCGAACGGGAGCGGGAAATCGACGATCACGAAGATGACAAGAATTGTGAATCCGTACATCAATGCAGATGATATTAAAAGAGCAACGCAGTGTACGGATCTGGAAGCTGCAGAGCTGGCGGAAGAACTTCGTGAACTTGCTTTGGAAATGAAAAAAGGATTTACTTTTGAGACCGTCCTTTCAACGGAACGCAATCTGAATTTATTGAAGCGGGCGAAAGAAGCAGGCTTTTTTGTCAGATGTATTTACGTACTGACTGCGACTCCGGATATCAATGTCATGCGGGTGGAATCCCGTTTTGCATCGGGCGGGCATCCGGTTCCGGAAGATAAGATCCGCTCCCGCTATGATAAATCGCTTGCACAGATTCCGGAACTTCTAAAGGTTGCGGATGTCCTGCATATTTATGACAATACGACGATACCTTTCCGAATCTTCAAAAAGAATAAGTATGAGACGATATGCTGGGAGAACCGTTTTTGGAGCACGGAAAAAATCAGGAAATTAACAGGAATAGAATAAGAGCAATCATTTTATATAGAAGGTAAAACATAAGGAAAAGAGAAACACATGAAAAAAAAGATCATAGTAATTCTTGCTGCAATTCTGGCATTGTCAGTCTGCCTGCTTTCCGGCTGTGCAGAGACGATCGGAACCGGACCTGCGGATGGAGAAAATGCGCAGACAGAAAAGAAGGGATATACGGTGTCGGTATCTGTGGATGCAGGTGAACTCGGCGGATATTTCGGCGGCGGAATCTATACCTATGAACAGCAGCCGACGGCTTATGATGCGCTTGTTTCAACCGGGCTTGAAGTGGAAGGCAGCGGCTATTATGTCAGCGGCGTGAACGGTTTGAAGGAACTGCAGCATGGACCGATGTCCGGCTGGATCTATCATGTCAACGGAGAATCTCCAAGCAAGAATCCGGGAGACTATTATCTGGAGGACGGAGATATCGTTACCTGGACTTATCAGATTGAAGAGTAAAAGGCGAATAAAAAAGAGTGGTTGAGAGAGAACTGTTTATGCTTCACAAAAACAGATATACAAATCGCGTATAAGAAAAAATAGTGGGGAATGCAAATTCTGATTTGCGTTCCCCACTGTTTTGTTTATTACGACGAAAATAAGCAAAAAAAATGGGAATATACTGATTTTTTATACAATTTCCGGGCCCTTGTCGGTTGATTTTTCAATACGAAGAGAGTATTATGTCTACAGCGGTTTTCAGCGCTTGGTTTTTGTGTGCAAACAGGAAAAAATCCGGCGCAGAAATTAAGCAATATTTACCATGATTACCTGGCAGGTTATGTCAGGAATTAAAAGTTAGGAGGAGATGACAATGGTAAGTTTGGACAAAAATTTTGTTGAAACAATGTACTCGGTAGAAGGCAAAGTTGCTTTAGTAACCGGTGCAACAGGCGCACTTGGAAAAGTTGCAGCAAAGGCTTATGGATACCTTGGAGCAAAGGTTATGCTGACAGGCCGCAACAGTGCAAAATTACAGGAATTAGTAGATGAGTTTAAGGCTGAGGGCATCGAATGCGATCACTTTGCAGCAGATCCTGCAAAAGTTGAGGACGTCGAGGCCCTTATTAAAGCTACGGTTGAGAAATATGGCAGAATCGATATTCTTGCTATCTCTCACGGCTTCAATAAACCGCAGAACATCTTAGAGCAGTCTGTTGAAGATTGGCAGTACATCATGGATGCTGACTGCAAATCCGTTTACATTGTTCTTAAATATGTTGCTCAGCAGATGGTTGCTCAGCTTGATGGCGCTGAGAACGTTCCGTCCGGATCCGGCGGAAAGATCGTTGTTGTTACTTCTCAGAGATCTAAGAGAGGTATGGCTGGTTACACAGGATACTGCACATCCAAGGGTGGCGCTGACATGATGATCGCTTCCATGGCTTGCGACCTGTCCGCTAAATACGGCATCAACGTAAACGCAATCTGCCCGACAGTATTCCGTTCTGAATTAACTGAGTGGATGTTTGATCCGGAATCAGCAGTATACCAGAACTTCATGAAGAGAGAGCCGATCGGACGTCTTGCAGAGCCGAGCGATTTCGTTGGTTATGTAATCTTCCTGTCCTCTCACGCATCAGACTTCATCACAGGCGCAGCATGCGACTGCTCAGGTGGATACCTGGTCTGCTAGTGAGGAAAGAAAAAGCAGCGTGCAAGCTCGCTTGCTAAGCTGATTTCTCTTGACGAACTTATTTCCACGTAGTACGCAGCTTGCGAAGCAAGCGGGAGTACGGAGTGGAAATAGGATTGCGGGAGCGAAGCGGAGCAATCCGTTAGCAGACCGCAAACTTAATTAACTTACTAACAATTGTATTTGTAGGAGAATTCAAAACAATGGATAAAGTTAAAAATGTCGTAATTTGTGGCGCAGGAATGATGGGTAACATGATCGGCTTAGTATTCTCAAGCTGCCCGGACTTCAACGTTACAATTTGGAACAGAAGAGAAAAACCGTGTCTGGAAATTATTGAGGATAACCTGAATCAGCTGAAAGACAAAGGAATCATCACAGAAGAAGAAGTAAAAGACCGCATGAGCAGAATCAGCTTCGTATTCCCGGATAAGGGAGAAGCTTTCAAAAATGCTGATCTTATTATCGAATGTGTTGCAGAAGTTATGGAAACAAAGCAGGATCTCTTCGCTGAATTAGAAGGAATCTGCCGTGAGGACTGCATCTTCGCAACAAACACTTCTGTTATGAGCCCGACGGAAATCGCTTCCAAGTGCCAGCACAAAGAAAGAGTCGTAGGAACACACTTCTGGAATCCGGGTCACCTGATCCCGCTGGTAGAAGTTGTTAAGACAGCTGATACTACAGAAGAAGTTATGCAGCTTACGATCGATGCTCTCGAGAGAGCAGGCAAGAAACCGATCTACTGCAAGAAAGACGTTCCGGGATTCGTAGCTAACAGAATGCAGCACGCTCTTTGGAGAGAAGCTATCTCCATCGTAGAGCAGGGCATCGCTGATCCTAAGACTGTTGACGATGCAGTTAAATACAGCTTTGGTCTTCGTCTTCCACAGCTTGCACCGATTGAGAACTCCGACATGGTTGGAACTCAGCTGACATTCAACATTCATAATTATGTTCTGAAATATCTTGCAGACAACCACGAGCCGAGCCCGCTGCTTCAGCAGATGATCGACGAAGGCAAAATGGGATTTGCAAGCGGCGAAGGCTTCCTGAAATGGGATGACGAGTCTATTGCAAAGAGCAAGAAAGACCTGAACGAATACCTCATCAAGATGGTATACGGAAAATAATAATTGTACGGACACATCCCATGCCCAGGGATGTGTCCGTTGCGGTTATAAAACAACCTTAATTAAACTTAATGGAGGAAAATTAAATGGGAAAGAAAGTTTTTGTTGATTTAACACATCCTTTTAGTGGTGAGATTCCGCGTTGGCCGTATTTCGATAAGCCGTTCATCGAGGGAAAACACTCCATGGCTAAGGGTGGCGTTCTTACACAGTATGTAGGCTGCACACAGCATACAGGAACCCACTGCGACGCTCCGCGTCACGTAATGGAGTTCGAGTTTGATGGAAAGAGAGCTCGTTATACTCATGAAATGCCGATCGATGCTTACACTGGCGACGCTGTTTGCCTGGAAATCCACATTGGACGCTGGGGACTGATCCTTCCTGAGCACCTTGAGGATGCTTGCAAGAGAGCAAAAATTAAACCGGAAGAGTTAAAGGGCATGGTTGTCTGCCTGAACACAGGTATGCACAGACTGTTCGATGACTCCAAAGAATATTATCATTACAGCTGCGGTACCGGCGTAGATGCTGGTAAATGGTTTGTTAAATATGGCGTTAAGTGCGTAGCAATGGATATGCAGGCTCTGGATCATCCGCTTCACACAGCTATGGGTAACAACGGTATGACAAGAATGAACCTTCTTGGCGCATCCGGAAAACCGATCACCGAAGAGTACAAAGAGCAGTTCGGTGAGGAAGCTTACGCTGAATTCGATAAATTCGAGTACATCAGAATCCACGGCCAGAAAGCTTACGACGCTAAGTTTGGTGAGCTTGAGAAAATCGGCTGCTGGGGAACATGGGAGCCGTGCCACAAGACAATGCTTGGACATGGTATCGTTGGTGTTGAGAACCTTGGTGGAGATCTTGACAAAGTATCCAACAAGAGATTCCGTTTCTACTGCTTCCCGCTTCGTTGGTACATGGGCGACGGCTCCATGGCTCGTTGCGTAGCAGAGATCGATGAGAAAGATATCAACAAGGGTGTTCCGGACAGAGTATATGAGTACTGCGGAACTGGCTGCTCCAGCAGAGACTTCTACAAGAAGAACAAAAAGAAAAACGAGAAGCAGATCCCGGCTCCGATGTATGAAGTACCGGTAAAAGCTAAAAAAGCTCCGGTTGCTAAGAAAGCTAAATAATTAAACCAACAGAATTCAGGTCATAGCTCCTTTTGAGCTATGACCTGAAGAGTGATGAGACAGGATAATATTTGCCTTGTCATTTTAAGAACATTAACAGCTACAGATTTAATCTGAGCAAAATAATCAAAATTTAGGAGATAAAAAATGGCAAAAGAAATCGTAATCGCCAGCGCTTGCCGTACTGCAATCGGTAAGTTTGGTGGCACACTGAAAGACGTTCCTGCAGTAGAACTTGGCGCAACAGTTATCAAAGAAGCTGTTAATCGTGCAGGACTTAAGCCGGAGCAGATTGATGAAGTCATCATGGGTGGCGTTATCATGGGTGGTCTTGGACAGAACCCGGCTCGTCAGGCTTCCATCAAAGCAGGACTTCCTGTTGAGTGTACGGCAATGACAATCAACATCGTTTGCGGATCTGGACTTAAGGCTGTTGCCCTTGCAGCTAACCAGATTTTAGCTGGTGAATCCGAAATCGTAGTATGCGGTGGTATGGAAAACATGTCCGCAGCACCGTATGCAGTTCCGTCTGCTCGTTGGGGAGCAAGAATGAATAATGCGAAGATGATCGACCTTACAGTTAACGATGGTCTTTGGGAAGCATTCAATGATTACCACATGGGAATCACAGCTGAGAACGTTGCTGAGCAGTGGGGACTCACAAGAGAAATGCAGGATGAGTTCGCAGTAAGAAGCCAGAACAGAGCTGAGAAAGCTGTTGACGGCGGTGTATTCGATGATGAGATCGTTCCGGTTATCATTCCGCAGAGAAAGGGTGACCCGATCGAATTCAAGAGAGATGAGCATCTTTCCCGTGGCAACACAATGGAAAAAGTTGCAAAACTGAAACCGGCATTCAAGAAAGACGGAACAGTTACTGCAGCTAACGCTTCCGGTATCAACGATGGTGCAGCAGCACTCGTTGTTATGAGCAAAGAAAAAGCTGATGAACTTGGAATCAAACCGCTTGCAACAATCGTTTCTTACGCAACAGGCGGCGTAGATCCGAAGATCATGGGTGTTGGTCCGGTACCGGCTTCCAGAAAAGCTATGGAAAAAGCAGGATTAAAGATCGAAGATATCGACCTTGTAGAAGCAAACGAAGCTTTCGCAGCTCAGTCTCTTGCAGTTGCAAAAGAACTTAACTTTGATATGGAAAAAGTTAATGTAAACGGTGGTGCCATTGCCCTTGGTCACCCGGTTGGAGCTTCCGGAGCTCGTATCCTGGTAACTCTTCTTTATGAAATGAACAGAAGAGATGCTAAGACAGGTCTTGCTACCCTTTGCATCGGTGGTGGTATGGGCCAGGCTCTTATTGTTAAGAGAGACTAATAATCACTTTCAGTGATTATTAGTCAGCTCCGCAAGGATTGTGCAGAACTCCGCTATTGAAAGCACTTCGTGCTGCGAAGTTCGCACCGGAAACGCACAGCGTTTCTGATAAAGATTATTAATCGCTCTGATTTAAGTGATTTATGACTTTAAGGGTGCCTGTCCATTACGGGCAG
>CAZOHB010000022.1:0-23333 GCA_964579345.1 uncultured Parasporobacterium sp. | reverse complement strand
AACTATAAGCTCCTGCCAAGCAGACGAGCGCTTCACATGCTTGCATGGGAAGTGGTCGGATATTTGGCAGGGTAACCGATATGAGCACGAAGCCGACAGGCGAGAGTGCGAATATCGGTTAGGAATTGCGAAAGCGCGTCAGCGCGAAGCAATTCCGTAGCTTATCGAAAGCCTATCGCGAAGCAATTCCGTGACCTTTATGAAGCCTGCCTGACTCTCCTATCTCCCCCTCAACAACCGTACAACCAGATATACCAGTCCGGCGATCGCGATGACCGGGAACAGCCATCCCAGAAGACGGAAGCTCAGCCGGAATACGAAAGATGTCAGGACCCAGGCCAGAGCCATAATCAGAATCAGAACGATGACCGCGATAATGCAGCCCAGGCTGCTGCCGGTACGGTTTCCCGCTCCGTTTTGTTCCTGCTGTCCGGTACGGTTTCCGGTAAACGCTCCCTGCGCTCTGCTGCCTTCATAGCCTGCAGATCTGTCGTAGTACGCTTCCCTTGACGGACCGGAATTTCCAAAAATGCCGGAATTGATACCGTCCGAATCATCATAGGTATCGGTGCTGCTGCGGTAGCGTCCATCATACCCTGCAGCCTCCGCAGCGCGGTCCGTAGATTCGATCACGGTCTTGGCGATCAGCTGCGGATCTCCGAGTTCGGCAACGGCTTCCTCTTCCGTCAGCCCTGCGCCGATCCGGCCGTCTATATAGGCGGAGTAATAGTCGAGCTGGGATTCCACCTCACTCGTCGGGATACTTCCCGTGATCCGCCCTCTCAACAAGGATAAAAACTCAACTTTTGTCATGATTTTCTCTTTCTTACTAAAACGATTTGGAACCTTCCAAGCCTGTTTCTGGTAGTAAAAAGAGCTCTTCGAAACCGAAGAGCTCTTCTACGTGCATTAGAGGATTCGAACCCCCGACCTTCTGGTCCGTAGCCAGACGCTCTATCCAGCTGAGCTAAATGCACTTAATCACGCAAGCGCTATTCTACAACGCGAGATATCTTTTGTCAACCTCTGAGCTCAATTCTTGGAGCTCCGTTGTTTTCAATGTAATCTTTCGTGATGACGACGGTTCCTATGCTGTCATCTTTCGGGATCTCATACATAATATCCAGCATGATCTCCTCGATGATCGAACGGAGTCCGCGCGCGCCGATCTTGCGTTTTGCCGCCCGCTCGGTCAGAGCCAGAAGCGCGTCATCTTCAAATTCAAGTTTTACTTCATCCAGTTCAAGAAGCTTCTGGTACTGCTTCAGGATCGCATTCTTCGGCTCCTTCAGGACTGAAACCAGCATCTCGCTGCTCAGGCTCTGGAGTGTAACAACGATCGGAAGTCTGCCGAGAAATTCCGGGATCATTCCGAACTTGCGAAGATCCTCAGACTCTACATTGTCCAGAATATTTTCCGACTCTTCAAATTTATCTTTCAGATCCGCATTGAAACCGATCGAGGTTTTTTCACGCATCCGCTCTTTAATAATATCCTCAAGCTCCGGGAAAGCGCCGCCGCAGATGAAAAGGATATTGCGGGTATTGATCGTAGCAAGCGGTACCATAGCGTTTTTGCTGCTTGCGCCGACCGGCACTTCCACTTCGCTTCCTTCGAGAAGTTTCAAAAGTCCCTGCTGCACAGATTCGCCGCTGACATCTCTTCCGCGGTTGCTGTTCTTTTTCGCGATCTTGTCGATCTCGTCGATGAAGACGATACCGATCTCCGCTCTTTCCACATCATTATCTGCTGCTGCCAGAAGCTTGGACAGAACGCTCTCAATATCATCACCGATATATCCGGCTTCCGTTAAAGAAGTCGCGTCAGTGATCGCAAGCGGTACATCCAGAAGCTTCGCAAGGGTCTGCACGATATAGGTTTTTCCGCAGCCGGTCGGTCCGATCATCAGCAGATTGGATTTTTCAATCTGTACGCCGTCGGAATCATCCATGCGTTCTCCCGCGATGATCCGTTTGTAATGGTTATAAACCGCAACCGAGATCGCTTTCTTTGCTTTTTCCTGTCCGATGACATACTCATCCAGCTTTTCTTTCAGCTTATGTGGCGGAAGGATCTTTTCCGGATCGATCAGCGGACCGGTGCGTTTCGGTTTCTTCTTGATCTGCTGTCGTCTTCCGAAGCCCTGCTGAAGATCCGCAAGGTTGATAAAGCTGATATTCGGAATGCCTTTTTTCTTCTTTTCGCTGCTTTCTTCTTCGGTTTCTTCTTCTGTCGTCAGTGCCGGGGTTCCGTCTTCATTCAGAACATCTACGGACAGAGCTTCCTGCTCTTCCTCCGGCTCCTGTACCCCCTGCATCATATTTCCGCCAAGGAACGGAAAACCGCTCATGCCCAGCTTGGAAAGATCAAAGGCGCCGCCGCTTGAAAAAGAGTCCATGGTCTTTTGCAGACAATCCACACATACATGGAGATCGCCCGGCATTTTCAGCATTTTCCCCGCTCTGCTCTCGCTTCTGTGGCACATATAACAGACATGCTCGATGTCGTTATCTCTTTCGTCGTAATTTCTTTCGTCACTCATTCTTTTATTCTCACCTTATTTTTATTTCTGTCAGCCAATGGATTCGCTCAGCGTTACGTCAACTTTGACCTGACTGTATCTGCCGTCAACCTCGCGCATAATGATCAGGCTTACCTTATCGCCCGGATTATGACGGGAAAGCTGCTCCTGCAGTTCCTCCATGGTCGTAAAGGAAACATTATCCATCCCCACGATAATATCGCCTTCCATGATGCCTGCTTCCGCTGCTCCGCTGCCTTCGATCGTGCCGGCTACATAAACGCCCTGCGGCATGCCGTAGCTGTTTGCAAGTGAGCTGTCAACATTGCGTCCGCGGATTCCCAAATACGCTCCCTGTCCCTGCTGATTATTGTTATCATTGTTCGGGTTCTGTGCATTCTGGGTTCCGCCTTCCTGATTCAGAAGAGTCTGGATCAGTGCTGTATTGGAAGAAACCGGGATCGCATAGCACATACCTTCAACCGTGCTGCTTGAGATCTTAGCTTCACTGATTCCGATGATCGCACCGTTTCTGTTCAGAACACATCCGCCGGAATTACCTTCGTTGATCGCCGCATCTGTCTGAAGAACCGTAAGGGTCTTGCCGTCAACCGTGATCTGGCGGTTCGTTGCGCTGATGATACCGGTCGTAACACTCATACCATATCCAAGTGCATTACCGATTACAATTGCGCCTTCTCCGACCTGCGCATCCGCCGTAGACAGTGTTGCGATCTTGATCGCGGACATGGTTTCCTCTGAAATATCGCTGAGCGGTACTGCTACGATTGCGATGTCATCTTCTTCGCTCTGAGATTTAATATATCCGTCAACGGACTTATCATCACGGAATGTTACGTATAAGGAGGAGCTTCCTTCTACAACGTGGTAGCTTGTAAGGATCAGCAGCTCTTTGGAGTTTTGGGAAATGATCGTGCCGGATCCGATTCCGCTTTCCACTTCTTCTTTCTGGGAATTATTATTGTTATTGTTATTTCTGCCGTATCCGCCTCCAAAGAAGTAATCCCAGTAATCCCAATATCCGCCGGTATCAACCAGTGCTCTGGATGTAATGGATACCACAGATGGCATCACGTCCTCAACAATATCAGAAACATCGGTCAGGACATAGCCGCCGGATGTGGATACGTTCTGCGTACCTTCCGTATCGGTCGTTGTAAGGACCGCGCTGTCCTGCTGCGGCTGCTGCTGTACAGTCTGATTATCCGTTCCGGTAACTGCAGTATTTACCATTCTCGAAAGCTGTCTTGCGCCGTAAGCGACTCCGACGGAGATGGCTGCGACCATAACAGCAAGAACGATCACCAGCGGAACGATCCAGCGTCTGGAGCTTTTCTGTTTCTGCTTCGGCTGCCGGCTCGGAGGCGTCTGATAATCATCCGCATAGGGCTGCCAGCGCGGAATCTCCTGCTGCGACTCTTCCGTTTCCTTTTTTTGATACTGGAACGTCGATCCGTTTACATCATCAAAGTTGTTTTCGTTCTCATTGTTTGTTTCGTAATTTGTTTCGTAATTCGTTTCCTGATCCTGTTCAAAAGGGTCTTTATTGAAATCGTCATGCATGATTGCTACTTCCTCCTTCTATGCATTACGTCATAAGATTATGTACAATTAAAAATAGTAAGAACAAATTGTGTCCCTTTTGTGATTGGATTATGTCTAAAATAGGAAATTTTAATAACCGCCGGTCTGTCTTGCGACTTCTTCCTGGATCTGCGCCTCGATATTATGCATCGCTTCCGTCGGCTCATATCCCTTCGTATCATACAAAAAGTCATGCATAAGAGTGACACTGTCCGCCAGTTTATTTGCAACGATCGAAGAACCGATGTCCATGATCGCCTCGTATGCATAATTCAGATCCGGATAGCCTGCCGTGTCCGTGATCTCCATATCATAGCCCATGGCAAAGAGCTGGATCAGTTCGTCTAAAGTCAGCGAGGTCTGCAGGAATTTCCTCTCTCCTCCGTTTGCCTCGAACAGCTCATTCGCAATCTGCATCAGCTTCATCATGCCCTTTTCTTTCGTCTGCGCAAGAAGCTCCGTCAGCACATAGCGCTGTCTTGCCGTCCGTCCGAAGTCATCCGTATAGGTCTGTCCGTCCAGCGGCGATTTGAACGTTGTCTTTCGCAGTCTGCAGAAGGCAGTGGCCTGATCCCCTGTCAGAAGGACCGATTTTCCGGATTTCTTCAGCGGGATATATTCTTTATTTCCGTATTTGGCCTGCTCTTTCATGTAAAAGTTCAGAGCCTTCCGTTCGGCTTTCGTGATCTTCAGTTTGATACCGCCCAGAATATCGACAATATTGGCAAGTCCCCAGAAATTCACGACCACATAATCCGTAAGCGCCAGGTCAAGGTTTTCATTCAGCATATTTAAGGTGCCGGTCGGTCCGTTCCTGAAATACGCAGAATTCGCTTTCGAGATGACCGGATCCCCGTTGCTCATCCTGCTGAGAAGGATCGTGTCCCGGAAAACGGACGCCATTTTTATATGTCCTTCCTGATCGATATTTACAACGACCATGGAGTCCGACATCGTACCGATATCGAGGTCCTCGGTTCTCGCATCGACACCGAGCAGCGCGATCGACCGGTAGCCTTCCGGCGTTTTAACACCGTCATTGATAATGATCTTCGACTCATCAAAGTCTTTATCCTGTACATATTTCTCGTAGTTTTCCCCGATCAGCATCCTTCCGAGCTTCGGTCCGAACGGGGAGCGCAGAACATATTTAAAAGCAGCGGATCGATACGACGGAACAAACCAGACAACTCCTGCACCGATCGCAATGATCAGCAGGAAGCAAAGGATCCCGATCAGAATCCGCTTGGCTTTGCTCTTCTTTTTCCCCTGTTTCTTTTCCTGCTTTTCCGCTCGTTTGCGGGCTTTCGGATCCAGCGGTTCGTCAGAAAGGCCGTAGCTTCTTTCCCGCAGGCTCTCTTCATAATACTGTTTTTCCGAACGGTAGCTGCGCACATCCGAAAGTCTGCGGTTTGCGTTTCGGTTTCGCTGCTGACTTTGCGGCTGGGAAGCTGCTGCAGTTCGCGTCCTGCTTTGACTGTCCGTTCTTCGTTGATCCGGACTCTGCATCCGGCTTTCCGCGCTTTGCACGCTCCGTGCGAAATCACGCTTTCTTACTCTTTCACCGGAAGTTCTGTCCTGAGAAGAAGCACTTCTGCGCGCAGGCTCCTGCCTGCGTCCCGTTTCATTCGGATACCGGCGCTCGTCTCTCCGGACCAGGCGTTCTTCGCCCGCATACCGGCGCTCATCCCTCCGATACAGGAGTTCATCGTCCGCATACCGGCGCTCGTTCCGGTACCGAGGTTCCTCATCGGAATACCGGCTCTTGCTCCGCGGCTTCCGTTTCTCAGGATATAGTTCCAATTGTCTTTGCCCGCTTCCTGTGCTTCTGCGTGCGCTGCGTCCGTTCTGCTGCCCGGCCGTCCTTGCTGCACGCTCCGCCTCTGATTTGCGCGGCGCATAACCGGAAAAGCGTTCTTCGCGCAGTTCCTGATCAGTCTTAACTTTATTCCGTTTTAATCGTTCCGATTCCATTCCCGGATCACGTCTCACGTTCTATTACCTCATCAGATATTTCCAGGCAAAAGCATATAAAGCCATATACAGCCCGGTAGGCAGGATCCGATACGCGACTCTCTGAAGCCGCAGGATCCCGGAAATCGCCACTTTCGGTGCCGGAAGATCTTTCCAGAGAGATTTATCAAAATACTCTTTCCAGAGAAATTTCTTCGGATGCACGCTGTCGGCTTCCCAGGGTTTTCCCACCTGAAGTTCAATAAAGTGATATATTGCAATATTCCGATAAGCATTGTCAATATCTTTCTGTGAAAACAGCGCTGCCTCTCTGCAGGAGAACATCTTCGTGATTTCCTTATACGTAAACAGCGAATACAGCGTTGAAAAATTAAACCGCAGCGGAAGCTGTGCCAGATCCTGCTGGAGGACCTTGATCGCAAGGGACTGGTCCGGAGCAAAGGTCAATACCTTCGGATCTTCCTGCATGCCGCGGATCAGACGCTCCCGGCATTTGTTCTTCCGCCATGCGGCCAGGTCAAACGCCATGATGCCGGCGTTATACGTCAGATCGTCATGCGAGATCCCGACCTTCTCCCTGTATTTATCATGATAGATCGCAGGCACCATCGCCAGCGAATGTCCCTGAAAGTCAAAAGCAGCGATCTCATCGAGCGCACCACGGACAACGGTATCCGAATCCACATAAAGGATGCGGTCGACTTCCTCCGGCAGTTCATCCAGAACGAACAGCTTGAAGTACGTCGCATAATTTCCGCGGAACTTCGGCGCTCCGGCCTCTTCCAGCATCTTTCCCTGTAAGGTTGTATCGATATAGGAAATGCTTCTTCCAAACATTTCCGCCGTCTGCTCAAGTTTCTCCTTATTTTCCCCGGAGATCCCGTCATCGATAATAAAGATCCGGATCTCCCTGAAATGTTTGTTCCGGTCCAGAAGGGACAGCAGCGACACCCCGAGATACGGCGCATAGTAATCGTTCGCCTGATACAGGATATACAGCGGTTTCGTGATCGGGTATTCCTCCCCGTAAAACCGTGTGCAGATATAATCCGGATTATAAACATCCGATCCTTCCAGTGCTTCCCTGTTTTTCTGCTTCAGGAAACGGCGGTTCATGAACCGGTGGATCCGGATATAAGCCCAGTCCTGCAGAATCGCCCGTAAGAATTTTTGGATCCGGAAAACAAGCGGCCGCTTCACATTCTGCATTTTCCATCCGGCCCAGAGTGAACTGTCCAGGATCTCCTGAAACTCCCGTTTCTGCGGATGCGTATTTTTTGCTTCCCATGGCCGACCGGTCATCGCACCCATCAGATGATGGACGACCGGATGCGCCATCGCCTCTTTTACTTCTTCAATATCGGAGAAGGCGTAAGGATTCAGCTGATACAGCTTGTACGAAAGCTCTGCACCGAAAATGTAAAATCCGCTGTTCAGATTATATTTCACCGGAAGATAAGCGATCCGGCCGCGGAACACGACATTCATCAGGTCCTGTTCACAAAGATAATACCGGGTACGGCATTCATGAATATGATCGACCAGCTGCTGCTGGCACTGATTGCGGATCCAGGCCTTCTGATCAAACAAAAGGATCCCGGCGTTATAGTAATGATCATCCGGCGTCAGTCCCACCATGCTCTTGTATTCATTCAGCGTGCAGTCATATGTCGCTGCGAGCGGCGCGCCATGAAGATCCATCTCGCACAGTTCATCCAACGGTCCTTTGATGATCGTATCCGCATCCAGCTTGAAGATCCGATCCCCTTTCAGTTTCAGATCATTCATGGCAAACATGGTCAGGTAGACCGTATAAACATTCCGGAAAGTCCCCACACCGTAGCTTTTGATCTTTTCGATCAGCGGCGCCGTATCGATGATCTCCAGGGTCCGGCCGAACTGTTCACAGAGGGTACGGAATTTTGCAAGGTTTTCCTCAGAAATGCCGCTGTCGAGCAGATAAATGTGAATCTCATCCATATGCGTGTTCGTACGGAACAGGGATGTCATCGACACCCCCGCGATCGCCGCATAATTGTCATCGGTCTGATATAACACATTCAAAATCATTTTCGTTTCCTCAGTTTTTTCGTCGTAGAAAGAATCAGGATAACATCCTGTACCAAAAGCGCAATGATAAAGGAAAGGCTGGCTCCCTGCATTCCCATTCGCGGGATCAGGATCCAGGCGGAAACAAAGGCCGCCGCAAGTCCCAGACCGCCGCTGAGGTTCGCACCGAACCGGTCACGGATCACGACTGCAAGATTTCCCAAAAGGATCGTAAGAGCCGTCATAACAGAGACCACGACCATCGGGATCAGAAGATCCGAATGTTCCCGGATACTTTCCCCGTAAAGAATCGTCAGTCCCCATTTTCCGAGAAAGACCGAAATCAGGATACCCGCTGCCAGAAAGCCTAAAAGCATCAGGGCACATCGTGCCATGATCCTGCGAAGTTCTTTCCATTTTCCTCCTTCGATCTGCACCGCCATCAGGGTGGAAAGCGGGTTGATCACAAACGTCGCGGCTACCTGAAGGACCGTTACCGGAGCAAGGACCGCGGAGTAAATTCCCAGTGTTTCTTTATCATAAAAGCCCCGGACAGCAAGTTTCGGAACTGTCAGGACCAGCGTATGCAAAAAGGTATAGATCGCAAACGGGAAGCATTCCCAAAGAAGTTTCCGGATCCGCGTTCCGTTTAATACCGGGCGCACCGGGATGACTTTTTTGGACGCGGGAATATCATAGACGAACAGCACGATCAGGGAAGCAGCCAGCATCGAAAGCAGGGCGATCCGGATATCCTTGGTAACCCAGAGGACAACACAGAAAAGGATCAGCGCTGCGATATTGCGGATGCACATGGAGATGCCGGCAATATCCAGTCTCCATTTTTTCTGGAGCGCGCCATATACTGCGTCCGAATAAGAGTACACCATAATATAAGCCATGTATAAAAGAACCGAGACCTTCTCGATCCCTTCATAACCGGAGACCAGAGTCCAGACGCATCCGACGACCAGCGTCAGTGCGATCGTCGCAAGCTTGGCGCCGAAGTATTCGCCGTCGCTGTACTGATCTTTAATATCCGAGACCTGGAATGTCTTAACACCGAAAGCGGCAATGATCAGAAACACGTTGCCGCAGGAGATGGAAAGTGACAGAATGCCGGAATCGGAATATCCGGAGAGTCTGACCACCAGGACCATCATCAGCCACTGGCAGAAAAACATCACGAATGTTCCGATCGAATTCCAGACGATATTCTTTTTTACAGAAACGGACTGCTGTTCCATAAATTAAATCAGAAGGCCCTCTTCAGGACTACATGTCCGTCCTGCAGTTCAACCGTAAACGCGGAATCATTGCTGATCGACGTGTCATATTCAAACATGCTTCCGTAGAGGGAGCGGAACTGTTTATCCACATTGTAAAGATAAACATGGGTGTAGCCGCCGTCGATCAGTGCCTTTTCCCACTCCTCTGCACTCATCTCCAGCGTCCAGATATCCTCTTCCGAATACGGATAGCCGAGGCTCCATCCCATGGAATAGTCGTAAGAAAGAGAGACCGGTGTCGCAAGGAAGTATGCGACCTGATACTCATATCCGTTCGTGTTTTGGGCAATAAAGTAGACCCTGTCTTTCTCATGATCCAGTCCGGACATGAACTCTTCCACCTTGTAATAATCGGCACGTTTCGCGATCGTGTTTTCCACGGTCTCACTGCAGTCAAACATATCTTTTGTCACCTTGCTCCAAGGTGTAAAGACCAGTACAAGCGCGATCGGGATCAGGATCAGGATATTGCCAAAGCCGCCGAACCGCACAAAGATCCGATCGAAGATCATGTACAGATAGAAGATCAGCGCGCCGAGCACAAAGGTATACATATATCGTTCCAGTGAAGCCAGCGTTGAGCCTTCATATTCGGTAAACAGATGGATGTACATATAAAGCAGAGCCGCTGCATAAAGCGCATAGCCCACGATCACAAGCACGCAGAACAGGCCGTTTCTCCAACGCTCTCTTGCTCCTTTTGTCAGCAGGATCACGAAAAACGTCAGCACAGCAAAGACAACTGCCCACATGACATATGAGATCTTGATCGTTGCATTTTCCGGAACAGAGGTCATCGCCGCAAGGAAATTCGACTTGATCGATTCCGCCGTTGCCGCTTCCTGTCCGGAAGGCTCAATATAATCAAATACCTGCATCATCTTGTTTGCCGTGGTAAAGAATCTCCAGGAAAGATATGCAGCGACAGTGATCACCAGATAAAAGGCCGGAAGGATCCAGCCGCCTTTTCTGCAGAGTTTTCCAAACTCTTCTCTGCGGAAAAGAAGGATATCCAGAATGACCAGACAGAGGATCATCAGGACAAAGCCTTCGCTTCCCGGACGGATCAGGATCATTACAGCGCTTCCCATTCCCAGGATAAAATAGGTCACCTTATTCTGTCCGCTGGTCAGGTAATGGTACAGCAGATATCCAAAGGTCACGGCCATCGCACAGTCAATATACAGATTGTTGTACGGGATAATATAGGTCGCGAACAGCCACGGCACAAACAGGACAAACGGGATCAGGAAGATTCCGAAAATGACCCGTTTCCAGCTGATCCGGCGGAAGACCGGAAGGAGCATGGAAACAACAAAAACATCCATTCCCTTCAGCATATCGCACTCGTTCACCTGATTTCTCAGAGAGGTAAAGAGATAGCAGAAAAGAGAGATGCCCGGCTGATATCCGGCGCCATGTGTCGTAGAACCCGGGATATTGGCAAAGCCGTCAAAGATCAGATAGTTCTTGACGGTAAGTCCCCAGTGGGTAAATTCGTCAAAACGGGACAGCAGCCTACCGTCCGTCATGTAATAGATAAACACCAGCGCGGCGATAAAGAATATAAAGCCGAAGCTGAAAACATTCGAAACATAGTCCTTCATTTCCCTGCGGACGATGCTTTTGGAAAGGCCCAGCAGGAACAGGACGAAGGCACAGCCGATAAAGACGATCACGCCGAGTTTCAGATGTCCGATCAGTCCGAAGATATATAAAACAAGGATCGATGAAAAAACCGAAAGCGGCATCGTAACCGCAAACTTCCGTTTCAACAGCCCGCTGTAGCCGGCTCCCATGCATATCAGTGCCAGACATATAAATATATAAAATCTCATATCTCGTCAGTTCCCCTGTCTCTGTAATTGATAAACTTTAAAAGGTACGCCGTTCAGTTCCGGCTGTTCCTCTACAACCAGACCGATCTCCGGGTAGGTTTCCCGGTAAAACTTCGTCCAATACTCCATATCGGTCTGCGCGAAAGCAATAATGTATATATTATCCTCTTCTGCGGCTGCTTTTTCAATATCTTTTATGCCGAAGCGGGCCCAGATTTCTCTGCCCTGCGGCATCATTGCAGGCCATCCTCCCGGCCAGTACAGATTCTGCAGACTGCCATCGACTTCTTTCCAGTCAAATCCCAGACCGTTCACGATCTCCGACTCACATAAGTAAAGGTTTTCCGGCCGGGCCTCGCACCACTGCTCCAGCGCGCTGCGCACCTTTCCGGAATCGATTGAGCGCTGCAGACTGCCTTTGACACTGCCGTAGTCCGATGCGATCCCCGCAAAAAGCGCAGCCGCGAAAACCAGAAACAGCACGATGCGGATCGCTTCGGCTCCCGCCTTCCGTATCTTTTCCTTCTTTTTTTCAACAAAGCCGGCGATCTCTTTGGAATGATCGATCAGGATTGCCGCCGCAAACAGCAGATCCGCCGCCCAGATTCCCATTGTAACACGGGAGGTCGGCTTGCCCATATAGATCATCCACAGCCAGGGGATCAGGCTTGCCAGGATCCCAAGCCAGAGAAAGAGAAATGTCTTCCACTTCCGCGCTGCAGCAGCCAGCACCAGCAAGAAGAGAAAGAGCGCAGCAGCGATCCAGTTGACCGGCGCATAGGTTTTCAGCGTCAGATTGATCGGAAGCGCCTTCAGCGTTTCCCCGATCCGTTTTCCGGCCGGCATCGTTTCCGCATACTCTGCTACCCGGTAGTCGGCAATCTCCGAAAGAGCATCTTCCGGGACTCCGTCCTGAAACTCGAGGTAGTATTTTTCATACATATAGGCTCTCGCCTCGGAGATCTGCAGCGATTCATAGAAGTCTTTGTTTTTTTCGTACTCCGGGAGACGGTAAAAATCATACAGCGTGGTCCTTGCATCGTTAAAGCGAAGGAACTTCTGCCAGTCTTCGCTCTTGTATTGCGCGTTATGCATCAGTTCCAGACCGCCGAGTCCGACAAACAGGATCACCGGAACAAAGATCCAGCGCAGGATATTTTTCTTCGTAAAAACAGGCGAAGCTTTCCAGAATTTGTACAGGAACAGTACGCCACCGAGAGGCAGCAGCATAAACAGCGTCCGCGCCCGCAGGGCATATGCCGTCCAGAGCATCAGAAGCACTGCAAGATAACTCAGGATCCGGTTCCATTTTCCGGCATTGTCCCTGATCGTTGCGAAATAAAAGAGTCCGGTTCCCGTAAGGACGGCCGCGCACATGGAATAATGAACAGTAAGGACCATTTTCGCCATGCAGAGCCAGAATAAGAGCAGGAACAGGACGGAAAGCAGGATCTTATTGCGGAACTTCCGGACGCTGCTGCAGATCCGATAGACCACAACAAAGACGCACACGCAAAAGCATCCTGCAAGCAGGAAGAAATGCCAGTTGATATCCGGGGCAATGGAAAAGAGCGTTTTCAGGATCCATGCAAGCGGATATTTGATATAAACCACATGTGCATCCGGAGTGCCGGTATAAGCGCCGTTCAGAACCGTCGCAATAAAGGGGTCATCGATCACCCCGTAAGTAAAGTCATAAAAAAGAATAATGCCTGCGAAAAACAGAGCTGTCAGCAGAAGGGCTGTCAGGAGGTTTTCCGCCGCACCTTTTTTTGTTTCGTTCCTACTCATTTCACCTCAGTATCCGTGTCGCATTTCCGATTCATGCGCTCTTCCAGGTACGCCAGTTTCTGCGTCAGATCACGAATCTTCTTACGATTGGAAAAAACCGACATCGTCAGGGAATAAATGATGATCATCAAAAAGATTCCCGCAAGGAACAGCACCATATTGACCGGCGCGTAGATGCCGATCAGTGCAGCCAGCCAGTCCATAAAGGAAGGAATCGCGGCAAACAGGATGATCAGTACAAATACGATGAGCCAGGGCATGGTAATCTTCAGTCCCAGCTTTCCTTTTTTGATCAGTATTAATGTAAAAAGGATTGCAAGAGCCGCAACCGCAATCACAATGATCTGTATTTTCAGTGACATCTATCTGCCTCCTATCGCTTCGATCATAATGCCAAGGCTGACCTTGATCATATAAAATAACGCCCGCAGCGGATTGGAAAGCGAAGACTTTCCTCCCTGCCGCGCCTTCATCTCCACAGGGATTTCCCTTACCTGAAATCCCCTTACCAGAAGTCCTGTCACAGACTCCGGTTCCGGGTAATCCCAGGGATATTTCTCCGCAAACACGGAGATCACATTTCGTCTGCACATCCGGAAGCCGGACGTCGGATCGGTGATCTTCTTTCCTGTAAAAAGTTTGATCAGTCCGGAGATCCAGACAATCGCAACTCTCCGCAGTCTGGTGGACTGGAATCCTTTTTTATCGATGAAACGTGATCCAATGACCAGATCCGCCGGTGTATCGCCTCCGAGAAGCGCCTCTTCAAGCAGAAGGAGGGACGCCGCATCATGCTGGCCGTCGCCGTCGATCTGCACCGCAAGATCATAGCCTTCCACAAGTGCATATTTATATCCGGTCTGCACCGCTCCTCCGATTCCCAGATTCGTGGCCAGATCCAGATAATGAAGCCCGTTTTCCTCACAGATGTCGCGCGTACTGTCGGTCGATGCATCATTGATAATGATGTAATCGTATCCTTTCGCGTTCACTTCAATATCCCGGATGACCCGGAGAAGATTTTCTGATTCATTATACGCAGGTATGATCACTAGTTTTTTCATTTCTTCTCCCCGATGATGACATCCAGGATCCTGTCAATACTCTTATCCCGTTCAAAATGCTCCTGCTGATAGGCAAACGCATTTTGGCCCATCACAGCACGCTCTTCCGCACTCATATTCCGAAGGGTCTTTATGTTTTCCGCAAGCGCAGCCGCATCATCCGGATCGGAAGTCAGGCCGCATCCCGCTTCGTGGATAATATGGTTGATCTCCCCTTCCATTGCGATCAGCAGCGGCTTTCCGGAAGCCATATAGCTCATCACCTTTGCAGGGATCGAATAGTCCTCAACGCCTTCGGACCGGAGCGCTGCAAGCAGCGCATCTGCAAGATCCGTATATTCCGGCATCTCTCCGATCGGATGAAATCCTTCAAAAAAGAACATGTCCTCCAGTCCTTTTTCCGCTACATCCGCCCGCAGATCCTTTGCACTCATACCGTCACCGACGATAATAAAAAAGATATCGTGAAAGCCTTCTTCTTTCAGGAGCTTCGCCGCCTGCGTGATCATCCCGAAATTCTGAGCCGGCGAAATATTGCCCGTAAAGACGATCCGGAATCCTTCCGGAAACCGTGCTTTCAGTTCCTCATTGCTCCTCCGCTCTTCATACAGTTTTTCCGGAGACTGCGGAACAAAGACGATGTCCTCTTCGCTCCGGTTCAGTTTGCCGAGAAAATACTGCCGCATCTTTTCGGAAACAGTGATCAGCCGGTCCGGCTGTTTATAAACACTCATGGAAATCCTGTACATGAGCTTTCTGAGCAGCGGGTTCTGTATATTCAGGACCGAATACAGATTCTGCGGCCAGATATCGAGAATATACATGGTCGTATCGATCTTGAGTTTCTTTCTCAGGCGCAGTCCCGCAGCTGCCATCATGACAGGAGACAGCTGGTAGATAAAGATCCTGTCGTACCCGTTCTTTTTGAGTTTTCCCGCGCGAAAGAAACTGACGACCGGATAGGTAATATAATTTAAAAAGATCCGAAGGTTGGAATTATTTCCACGCTTGATCTCGAATGTCCGGTAGATATGCACCTCTCCATGCTGTTCTTCTTTTACAGAGTGGGAATCATACCCTTCAAAAAATTCGCCTGCGGGATAATTCGGCTGCCCGCAAAGGACGTCCACCTGATGCCCCCGTTCGATAAACCCGTCTACAATATCATTGATTCTGAAATTTTCCGGCCAATAATGTTGGCATACTACCAGTATCTTCATACTATTTTTTCAGCCACACCGTCCGGTTCACAATATCGGTATAGCTCTGGATCAGCTTTACCACTTTCAGAGAAACATTCTTTTGCAGATAATCCGCGTTCAGTTCATAACAGTCGCCCGCCTTGTGCAGTTCCACCGCAAGGTCGATGGCCTGCTCGATCGTTTCCGTGTCGATCCCGCCGATCACAACGCTGCCCATATCCAAAGCTTCCGGCCGTTCGGTCGAAGTCCGGATCAGGACACCGGGGAAGCGGCACATCGCGCTTTCTTCAGAAAGCGTACCGGAATCGGACAGAACGCAGAATGCATTTCTCTGCAGTTTGTTGTAATCAAAGAATCCGAACGGTTCCATGCTGCGCACCAGCGGATGAAAACGGAAATTCCTTTTTTCGATAAATTTCCGGCTGCGCGGATGCGTGGAATAAATGACCGGCATCTGATACTGCTCTGCCACATCATTCATCGCGTTCATAAGAGAATAGAAATTCTCTTCCAGATCGATATTTTCTTCCCTGTGCGCGGAGACCAGAAAATACTTTCCCTTTTCCACGCCAAGTGTTTCCATAACCTTGCTCTCTTCGATGCGCTCCTTATATTTTTCCAGAAGCTCGTACATCGGCGAGCCGGTCACAAAAATTGTTTTGCCGTCGATCCCTTCTTCCAGAAGATATCTTCTGGAGTTTTCGGTATACGGCAGATTAATATCCGCAATGTGATCGACGATCTTGCGGTTGATCATCTCGGACACGTTCCAGTCCCAGCAACGGTTTCCGGCTTCCATGTGGAATACCGGGATTTTCAGTCTCTTTGCGGAGATCGCGCATAACGCGGAATTGGTATCCCCGAGCACAAGCAGGGCATCCGGATGTACCTCGTTTAAGACCGCATAGCTTTTTGCTATGATCGCTCCCATGGTATCCCCGAGCGTTTCTCCTGCCGCATCCAGATAATAATCCGGCTCCCGCAGATCGAGTTCCTCGAAGAATACCTGATTCAGTTTATAGTCATAATTCTGTCCGGTATGAACCAGCACATGATCAAAATATCTGTCACACGCTTTGATCGTCTCCGCCAGACGGATGATCTCCGGTCTGGTTCCGATGATCGTCATCACCTTCATTTTTTTCATAGTTCCTCCCGCACCTTTCTGTGCGCCGTCCGGGAATTACCCCAGTTTCTTTTTTATTTTTGTCAGCAGCCCGTCCGCCTGCGCATCCGGATTTTCTTTCGCCATCAGATCACAGTATCTTCCATGGGCTGCAAGTCTTGCCAGTTCAAAATCCTGCCGGCTTTTATGCACGATATTGCTCAGCAGGATCCCGACAAACAGGGAGATGATCGCTGCCAGAACGAGAAATCCGCAGACGATCAGCGTCGGAATCTTCGGGACCAGTCCCGTCTCGATAAATTCCACAAGGATCGGAATGAAGAAAGCCGCCGCTACAACAAACAATACCGCCGCTATGATTCCGAAAAAGGCGGTCGGCTTATAATTCTTATAAAGCGAGAGCATCTTGCCGATCGCTTTCAGGCCGTCTTTGACCGGGTGGAGCTTACTCTGCCCTTCCGCCGGACGGTCCTTGTAATCGATCACAACATGATCGATCTGCATCTTTTTATCAATCGCGTGGATCGTCATTTCCGTTTCAATATCAAATCCTTCGGAAGAGACCGGAAAGGTTTTTACAAAATCAAAGCTGAACGCCCGGTAGCCGGTCATGATATCCTTGATATCGCTGCGGAAGATCCCGTTGATCACGTTCCGCATCATACGGTTTCCAAAGCTGTTCAGAACTTTCTTATTTTCCTCAAAATAGGAGGAAGAAAGACGGTCACCGATCGCCATATCCACGCCGTCATACAGCACGCGGCTTACCAGCTCCGGTCCGTCCACAGCTGCATAGGTCGCGTCCCCGTCGATCATCAGATAGCACTGCGCATCGATCTCGCGGAACATCCGTTTTACGACATTCCCTTTTCCCTGGCGCGGCTCATAACGAACGACCGCTCCCGCATTGCGCGCGATCTCATCCGTCCCGTCGGTGGAGTTGTTGTCATACACATATATGACCGCTTCCGGCAGAACCTCCTGGAAATCCCGTATCAGTTTTTCAATGGTTGGCGCCTCATTATAACAAGGGATCAGCACCGCAATTTTATCCATCTTATTTATCCTCTGATTGATGTCATGCCGCGCCGAAAAAAGCAGACGGCATAATTTTAACTATTATAGTACAACCCCTGCCTATTTTCCACTTGCATCAGGAAATCTTAATGAAATAGCCGGGACAGGGCCAGACGCTCGATCAGATTGAGTGTAAAGGTCAAAACGATCAGGCAGACAATGCTGTAAAGAAGCATCAGCCAGTCATTTTGAAGGACTGCCTGCAGCCCGAGCGCCGATATCGCAAGACTGCCAAAGTACTTGATGATCAGCTCATTTCCGCAATGATATAAAGAATCCTTGCCGGAAAATGCCAGAAACCTTCCGATTCCGGGGACCAGGCTCATCATGCGCGCAAGACAGACGGACAGGAAGATCAGGATCAGTGCGCTCAAAAGCGCATACAGCTCAAACAGCGCATCGCCGAACGGAAGTCCCTTTCCGAGCGAAGACAGACTCTCTCTGACAGCGGCGGTAATCTCCGCCCCTTTCAGGATCGTTAAAACTGCGAACCCGACAGACAAAGCGAAGCATACAAAAAATACGGCTTTTCCCCTGCTTTTCTGTCTCCGGTATTTCCACCGGTCGATCGTCGGAAAAAGAAGCGCCCCAAGCGCGTAGTAGAAAATATAGACAAAGGCCGAATCCGCGTTCCAGATCCACAGAGGATCCTGAGCCGGTTCGTGTCCGAGAAAGCAGATCCCGACCACATACAAAGCAGCAGCGATGATGAACGAGGCAGCCCGTCCGCCCTTTCCGCTTCCAAACAACGCCGTACAGATCCGTTTGATCAGTTCAAAAGCGACAGCGACCAGGAACAGACAGGTAAAGAACCAGAGCGGTCCCGGAGCCTGATTCCGGATCCCTTTCGCGGAGATCAAAAGCGCCTGCGGAAGTCCTGAAAAAGACAGCTTTCCTGTCAAAAGCTGCATCAGATAAAACAACAGTGTAAAAAAGATATATGGAAATACGATGGACCGCACCTTTTTCCAGAGGAAGCGGAAAAACGATCCTTCGGACGGCGTCAGCGCAGCAAAAAAACCGCTGATAAAAAAGAACAGCGGCACATGATATGCGAAAATATACAGCACGACATTTTCACTCACACCAAGGTGCCCCCAGTAAATAAGTGTCATCCCGAAAAACCGCAGGATGTCCACCCATGCTATTCTTTGATTATTACGCTGTCCGGTACGTCTGCTCATGGTTCTTCTTTTCCCCGCGCCGCAGCCGGCCTCTTAAAGGGTTATGACCGTACACTGCTTCTTCCGCTTCAGCGGCTCATAGATGAACTGGCGGAACGTATAGACGAGCTTTCGCGGAGCCTTTTCGATCAGCGCATCCCGCGAAGCGGTATTCGTAATACTCTTCTCGTCCTCATACCAGCCCTCTTCATAATCGGTCTGCTGTGCGCGGATCTTCTCCGGTGTCGGTCCTGTCTTCTGCGCGATCACATAGATCTCTGTCTGCGTATTGACATCAAACTGTACGCGCTCTCCTGCCGCAGCAGGAGAGGTATTCAGCTTGTACACTTTATTTTTGGATGAGAACTTCACAATAAAAACATCCAGGAGTTTCATGCCGTTTGCTTCCGAAAAAACGCTGTAGAAAAAGTCCGGTGAAAACTGGTACAGACCGTGTCCGTTAAAGTTGTTGGTCGGAACCATGGAGATATAGATTCCTCCCGTTTTCAGCATACGGAAGCAGTTGCGGACCAGCTCCGGAACATTGAACACGTGCTCCATCGTCCCCCCGTCGATCAGACAGGAAAACTGCTCTTCCATCTCCTCCGACACAGGTTCATTCAGATCCCAGACGATGTCCGGATCTTCATGTGCAAAGCCGTCAAGGCTGTGCAGCTTTGCCCCATACATATCCCGGAAGATCTTCTCCGCATACGGGCTGCGGAAATCATCGTCCAGTTTTACCTCTGAAATGTCCTGAAACTGCGGCAGATATTTCCGGAATTCCTTCCGGGAAAAGGCGCGGAACTGGCGGCCCAGTGTCAGCGTCTTTGAAAGATCTGCGCCGTAGTGTTTTCTTGCGTATTCGATTGTCAGCATCGATGTGATCCGAAATCCCATGGCTATCCGATATAAAGCTCCTTCAGTTTCTTTCTGTCCACTTTATTGTTCTGGTTCAGAGGAAGGTTCTCGAGTTTGATGAAACGATTCGGGATCATATGTCTCTGGACCTTTTCCTTCAGCTGATCCTTCAGTTCTTTTTCGGAAAGTCTTCCAACATAAACCATGATGATGTGTTCTTTTTCTTTATCAAAAATGCATGCGCACTGCATCTGGTCATCCAGAGAACTTGCGGCAAGCTCGATCTCACCAAGCTCTACGCGGTGTCCCATATGTTTGATCATAAAGTCTTTTCTGGACATGAAGATGATCTCGCCGTATTCGTTTTCCTTTACGATATCACCGGTACAGTAGATACGCTCACCCGGATTTAACGGGTTGTCCTGGAATTTTTCTTCCGTTGCCGCATCGTCGTTCAGATAGCCGATCGCCATACCCGGTCCTGCAAGGCAAAGCTCGCCTTCTTCTCCTTCTTTGGCTTCGGTTCCATCCTCTTTAATAATATAGGCCGTTACGAACTCTGCCGGATATCCGAGCGGAACTCTCTCATCATCCGCAATGTCTCTGGTCATGTGATAAAGGAAGGTGTAATAGAATTCCGTTGCGCCATAACCCTGACGGTATTTCGGATCCGGAATCACTTTCTTCATCTTATTGATCAGTTTTGTGGAAGCAACATCACCTGCAAAGGTAACGGTTCTTAAATATTTATTCAGTTCTTCTTCGTAGCCTTCCCATGCGGAAAAACGGGAGATAACTGTGACTGCGGATGCAACCCAGTCGATAATGGAGATCTGGTTATCCACCATATACTTCACCAGTTCCGCCGGCTGGCTGAACAGCCACTTCGGCATGAAATAGCAGGTTGCTTCTGCCGCGATGCTGAAGAACAGGTTCAGGACACCCATGACATAATACATCGGAGACTGGTTTCCGACATGATCGGTAAAGATGATCTCGACATCATCCCTGTTTGCGATGGAAGGATAAATGATGCCATTGTGTCCGGTCATAACTCCTTTCGGGTTTCCGGTTGAGCCGGATGTAAAGGTGATGCTTGCAAGTTTCGTAGAAACTTCCTCGCAAACGATCTTCGGAATTTCCATGTCATCTTTATCTTCAGCAATAATGTCTTCGTAGATCAGGACCTTGCCGTCAAAATTTAAGCTTCTTGCCTTCTCTTCCGTCTTCTTATTGGCAATGACAAGACGCGGTTTCAGATTTGCAAAGATCTTTTCGATACGCTCGTTCGGCATTGTCTCATCGATGACGGAATAATAATCTCCGGCATACAGGATACCGTGCATAACAGCAGCGATATCATTTCCCGCTTCGATCAGCGTTGCTGCCGGCAGCGGTTCTTTGTCCTGAAGGTCTTTCGGATCTTCGTTGAATGCTTTCAGGATCGCTCTTGCAACCTTGATGGAAGCATCTCTCATTTCCTGATAGGTCATCTGTCCATGTTGATCCACGAAACCGATTTTTTCCGGTACATCCTTAGCTGCCTTATCCAAGATCTCAGTTACGCGTTTAAATTCCATGTTTTAATGTCCTCCGTAGTTTCCTGATATTCTTTAAATAATCGGCGGTCTGCTTTCTTACATTGACATGTCCGCCTTCCGCTTCCGTATAAACGACCGGAAGCTCAACGATCTTCTGACCGCTGCGTTCTGCACGAATTAAAAGTTCTATGATGAAGAACCAGCCGTTTTCACTGCAGTCAGCCTGCGTGATCAGCTTCTTCACGAAATCCGTCCGGAAGAACTTAAAACCGCAGATCGCGTCGCTGGCCTTCATGCCGAGTCCTGCTTTCATAACCAGCGTAAGCCCTTTTGACGTCAGGTTTCGAAGCGGGCTCCGTCCGATCGTTCTGGATCCTTTTGCCTGCTTTGATGCATTGACCATCATCACTTCCGCCCGGTCTTCAAAGACCCGTTTCATCACATACAGTGCCCGAAGGTCCGTCGAAAGATCGATATCCATGTAGCCGACAATTTCCGCCTTCGTCTTTTCGACGCCCGCGCGGAACGCCGCACCGACTCCTTTTTCCTGAATCCGGATATAGGAAAGTTCCGGTATTTCCGCAGCCAGTTTCCGTGCGATCTCCTCTGTTCGATCGGTCGATGCATTATCAACGATTGTCAGTGTGATGTCAACATCGCGAAGGGCTTTTGAGATATATTCTTTTGTTCTGCGGATTCCCCGTTCCAGTCTGTTTTCTTCATTATAGACGGGGAATAAGATGTTAATACTGTGCATAGATAAACTCCGTATTCTGAACGCTCAGCGACAATAATATCATAATTACCACAAACCAGTAAATCAAAATCCGTATCCACAGTTTTTGTCTTAATACGATCTCAAAGATCTGCTCGCCTTTGCGCTCTTCGATATTCGAGACGATCAGGATCGTAAGGAAACCGATCAGCAGCAGGACCCACTGCAGCGGGCTTAAATCAAACTTGAAGAGTCCGCCGTCAAAGAGTTTTTCCGGCTGGAATTTTGTAAAGATCCGTGTCACAAAACTGCCGAACTGTTTCGGCGTTGCAACGTTCAGAAAGACCGGCCAGAGAAGGAAGATCGTCCGCACTTTCTGCCAGAATCTCCAGAGTCCGTTCGCCTCCAGCTTCGGGTGATTTTTGACAAACTTTTTACTGACCGGCTCGAGCAGGTAGGTCGCGATAAATGCGGCCGCATACTGCAGTCCCATAAAGACAAACATGATGCCGGTCCCGTGCCAGATTCCCATGACCATCCAGAGAATAAAAAACGCGATACTGGATACGAGTTTGATCCGCATCTTTTTCGATCCTTTGCCGGATTTGATGATCTTTTTTGCCAGCGGGCTCATGGTAAGCGGATAGTAAATATAATCCTTGAGCCAGCTTCCAAGGGTCAGGTGCCATCTGCGCCAGTATTCGCTGACGCTGCGGGACAGATATGGATGGTGGAAGTTCTCCGGAAGGTCGATCCCTAAGATCCGGCTCATACCGATCGCCATATCCGCACAGCCGGAAAAGTCGGAATAAAGCTGCAGCATAAAGAGAACCAGATCCATGAAAACAAAGACGCCTGCTGCCTTCTCATTGCTGTTCACGGCTGAGATAAATGCAGCCACACGGTTTGCAACGACCAGCTTTTTAAACGCGCCGTACGCAAACCGCATCAGACCGGTGAAGGCCCTGCGGCTGTCGAACGAATGTGCTTTTACGAACTGCGGAACAAGGTCTCCGTAGCGGTTCATCGGTCCCTGCGTGATGGACGGAAAATAAAGCGCGAACAGCAGGAGCTTTGCAAAATTGCGTTCTGCAGAAATCGTTTCGCGGTAAGCATCCACAACATAGCTGATCATCATCAGCGTATAGTAAGAGATTCCCAGAGGCGCGATCAGTTTTGCAGCAAGGCCTCCGGAAAAGAGGGATGTTTTCCAAAGCGCCGGCACGTACATGAGCACAAACAAAACGAGGACCAAAAGCGCGATCGCAGAAAACGCGAAGCCTTTCTTCCTGCTGCTCTTTTCCATCGCCTTTACCAGGAAAAAGACCGCCAGGGTTTCGAGGATCAGTACGGGAAGCGCCGCATACGAAGCATAGGCATAAAAGATCAGGCTGCCGCAAAGCAGAACGATCCACTGCGCCTTTTTCGGAAGCACATAATAAAACAGAACAACAAGTGCTAACAGTACAAAGAACAGGAGGCTGATATAATTCATGAAGCACCTCCTTTGTTCAGA
>CAZOHB010000021.1:0-23372 GCA_964579345.1 uncultured Parasporobacterium sp. | reverse complement strand
GATGAGTGAAGCATTTTACGCAAAGGTCGCTTATTCGATCGGTGTGATCTATGCCCGGCTTTTTATGAGCCGCAACGCGATCAGCTTTTTCAGCTATGCCTACGAGCTGTATCCGGATCCTGCTTACGCAAGGGCCTGTGTTTATATGGCGCTGGTCAACAACAACGAAGAAGAGCTTCTTGAGACGATCATCAAATACAACATTTCCAATGATACCCTCGAGACGATCCGTGCACGCGTCCGCGCGCTTCGCAGAGAGATCGAAACGAGTGACGATACGGTCAGCTTTATTTATGATTTTGAAAACGGCGTAAACAGCCAAAAAATAATAGATACCTGGAAAGAAGATTATTATGAAAGAACTAGCTAAAACCTACGACCCGAAGGCAATTGAGCAGCCGATCTACGACAACTGGATCAAGATGCGTTATTTCCACGCAGAGCCGGATGAGCGGAAAAAACCGTTCACGATCATCATGCCGCCACCGAATATTACGGGGCAGCTCCATATGGGCCATGCGCTGAACAATACGCTGCAGGACATCGTGATCCGCCAGAAAAGAATGCAGGGCTACAACGCGCTCTGGCAGCCGGGATGCGACCATGCTTCGATTGCGACGGAAGTCAAGATCATCGAGGAACTGAAAAAAGAAGGTCTTCATAAAGAAGATCTCGGAAGAGAAGGCTTCCTGAAGCGCGCCTGGGAATGGAAGGCGGAATACGGCGGCCGGATCGTAAATCAGCTGAAAAAGCTCGGCAGCAGTGCGGACTGGGAGAGAGAACGCTACACCATGGATGAAGGCGTTTCCCACGCAGTCCTTGAAGTCTTTGTCAAGCTGTACGAAAAAGGCTGGATCTACAAAGGCACGAAGATCATCAACTGGTGCCCGAAATGCCAGACTTCCGTCAGCGATGCGGAAGTAGAGCATAAAGATACAGCCGGAAAATTCTGGCATATCAAGTATCCGATCAAAGGAGAGGAAGACACGATCGAGATCGCGACGACCCGTCCGGAGACGATGCTCGGAGATACGGCGGTCGTTGTTCATCCGGATGATCCGCGGTATCAGAAATATATCGGAAAAACCTGTATCCTTCCGCTGATGGACAGGGAGATCCCGATCATTGCAGATGAATATATCGATCTTGAAGTGGGAACCGGTGCAATGAAAGTAACCCCTGCACACGACCCGAACGACTTTGAGCTGGGAAGAAAACACGGACTCGAAGAAATCTGTGTGTTCAACGATGACGGTTCCATCAACGAAAAAGGCGGCAAATACTGCGGCATGGGAACCTATGAGGCAAGAGAAGCAGTTGTGAAAGATCTGGAAGCGCTCGGCCTTCTTGTCAGCGTGAAAGATCATGAGCATGCAGTCGGCTATCATGACCGCTGCTCCACCATCATCGAGCCGATGATCAAAGAACAGTGGTTCGTTAAGATGGATGAACTGATCAAACCTGCGATCGAAGCAGTGGATACAGGCAAGGTTCGTCTGATCCCTGGCAGAATGAGCAAGCTTTATCATAACTGGACAGACAATATCCGTGACTGGTGTATTTCCCGTCAGCTCTGGTGGGGACATCGGATCCCGGCGTATTACTGTGACAGCTGCGGAAAGATGGTCGTAGCGAAACAGATGCCGGATACCTGTCCGGAATGCGGCGGCAAGGCATTTACACAGGATGAGGATTGCCTGGATACCTGGTTCTCCTCCGCATTGTGGCCGTTCTCGACACTCGGCTGGCCGGAGAAGACAAAGGATCTGGAATACTTCTATCCGACCAATCTGCTGATCACCGGATACGACATCATCTTCTTCTGGGTCATCCGTATGGTATTTTCCGGTTACGAACAGATGGGAGACCGTCCGTTTGATGCGGTTCTGTTTACCGGTCTGGTAAGAGATGACAAGGGGCGCAAGATGAGCAAGTCCCTCGGCAACGGCATCGATCCGCTTGAAGTCATCGACCAGTACGGTGCGGACGCGCTGCGGTTTACGCTGGCAACCGGAAATTCCCCAGGAAATGACATGCGTTTCTATTATGAGCGTGTAGAAGCAAGCCGTAACTTTGCGAATAAGATCTGGAACGCGTCCCGGTTCATTATGATGAACATGCCGGAAGAAGGACTTACCGGTCCGTGTGATCCGGCAAAACTGCAGGATGCGGATAAATGGATCCTTTCTAAGGCCAATAAGCTGACGAAGGATGTTACGGAAAGTTTGGATAAATATGAGATCGGTATCGCCGCAGACAAACTCTATGAGTTCATCTGGGAGGAATTCTGCGACTGGTATATCGAGATGGTGAAACCGAGACTGTATGAGGAGAATGCTGATAAAGAAGCTGCTCTTTATACACTTTCCAAAGTACTTCTGACGGCTTTGAAACTCCTGCATCCGTATATGCCGTTTGTAACAGAGGCAATCTACACGACGATCCGTCCGCTGATCCTCTTTGAAGCACCGGAAGAGTCGATCATGATCTCTGCCTGGCCGGTATATGATCCGGAAATGGCTTATGAGGATTCGGAAAAGGCAACGGATATGATCCGGGAAGCGGTCCGCGGAATTCGTACGGTTCGTTCCGATATGAATGTGCCGCTTGGAAAGAAGGTTCCGCTTTATGTGGTAAGTGAAAGTCCGGAAGTACGGACGATCTTCGAAAACGGAAGCCTCTTCTTCGCTTCACTCGGAAAAGCAAGCAGCGTTCAGGTACAGGCGGATATGGCAGGCATCGGAGACGATGCAGTCAGCGTTCACCTGGCGGAGGCGGTTGTCTATATTCCGCTGGAAGAGCTGGTGGATATTGAAAAAGAGCTGGCCCGTCTGGAAAATGAAAAGAAACGTCTCGAAGGAGAGCTCAAACGCTGCGACGGAATGCTGAACAATCCGAAGTTCGTGGACAAGGCTCCGGAAGCAAAAATCGCGCAGGAAAGAGAAAAACGGGAAAAATATGCCGCACAGATGGAAAATGTGCTGGCACAGATCGAAAAGCTGAAAGGCTGAGCCCGTTAAAAAGAGTAGAGTTCGGCGGAAGCGCCGTTTCTGATGAAATAAATATCGTCCAGAATCTCAACAGAAGCTGCACCGTTTGCGGCTTCTGTTATTTTTTTGGTATATTCCGCAACCCGGTCTTTGTCCGCGGCATAGGTAAAGGTCACATTTTCCGCATAGACAGAGTCCATAACGGGAAGATCGAGAGAAGCTGCGGTGTACTGGATCTTTCCCAGATCGGAGTAGCTGCAGACCACGCGCAGCAGATTGCCCTTTGCAACCGGGAAATGGGAGGATTCGGAGAGGGCGAGGGAGGCAGACTGGCTGTAGGCCCTTACAAGCCCTCCGGTCCCTAAAAGGACGCCGCCGAAATAGCGGGTCACGACCACAGCGGTATTTTGGAAGCCGCCGGCAGAAATTGCCTCGAGGATCGGCTTGCCCGCCGTGCCCTGCGGCTCCTTGTCATCCGAAAAACGCCGGATCTCGTTGTTTTCGCCGGTGATATACGCATAACAGTTGTGCTTCGCGTCCCAGTATTTTTTCCGCATCTCATCAATAAACGATACGGCCTGTTCTTCACTGTGAACCTCCCGGACAGTGGCAATAAAGATGGATTTTTTGACTTCCGTCCTGGCGGAGGACTCCCCTAAAACGATATAGGAGGCCATGTATGGATACCCTTTCCTGCTGAAAATATGATCGGATCATAAAAAGTTAAACGAATCTTATCATTTTTTAACAGTTTTCACAATAAAATCAAGAATTCAGGGTATCATTTTGGAAGTCGTTTTTTTGACAAGGGATACCAAGTGATGTATAATTTGTAATCTATATGCACCAGGATGTCATACAAAACGAGCAGATTGTTTTGAGTATTAAAATAGAGGTTTTCTAGTATGAAATTTAATTCCGAAGAAGTTCAGACAAAACAGAAAAATTTAAATTCCAGAAAGAAAAAGAAAAAGACGAGTATCGTTGTCAGGATCATCCGCTATTTCTTGCTGACGATCCTTGCAATCATCTGCATTATTTTATGCACCGGACTCGGTGTGGTCGTTGGTATTGCCAAATCCACCCCGTCTCTGGAGGAGATTTCCGTTGTTCCTACGATGTATCCGACGACAATATTGGATTCAAAAGGGAATGAGATCGTCCGTCTTTCCGCGGCCAGCGCGAAGAGAATCGAGGCTTCTCTGGATGAGATCCCGGAAACTCTGAAATATGCGTTTATTGATCTGGAGGACCAGAGATTTTACGAGCATAACGGTATCGACCTGAAAGGTATTATCCGTGCAGCCTGGAGTATCTTAAAAGACCATGACAGCCAGGGTGCTTCGACGATCACCCAGCAGCTGATCAAGAACAACGTTTTCGAGACCGGAGGTTTTGAGCGGAGCACGGGTTCACTGATCCGAAGAAAGATTCAGGAGCAGATCCTGGCTCTCGGCATCGAAAAAGAGATGTCCAAGGACGAGATCCTGATCAACTATCTGAACACGATCAACCTGGGCGGCGGTAACTACGGCGTCAAGATTGCTTCAAAGTACTACTTTAATAAAGATGTTGCCCAGCTCGATCTGGCACAGAGCGCCGTAATTGCGGCGATCACGCAGAACCCGAGCGCGAACGACCCGGCCCGTTTCCCTGAGGAAAACCGCAAACGTATGGTTCACTGCCTGGACAATATGCTGGCTCTCGGTCATATCACAAAAGCAGAGTACGACGAAGCGATGGCAGAGGACGTATATGCAGGCGTCAGTGAGAACGCACAGAGCCAGGGCAATTCCCTGTATTCCTATTTCGTCGACTCACTGGTCAATGATCTGATCGACGATCTGCAGAAAAAATGCGGGTATACGTATGCACATGCTTACAACATGCTTTATACCGGCGGTCTTACCGTTTATTCGACACAGAATCCGGCAGTACAGAAGATCGTGGATCAGGAAGTCAACAATCCGGAGAACTATCCGGGCGTCAGCACCTACGCGATCAGCTGGGATATGACCGTACAGCATCCGGACGGAACTACGGATTATCTGAACCAGAAAGATATTGCCCGTTACAAGGAAAAAGTCTTAAAAGAATATAACTATTATAATCAGACAACAAATAAGAACGAATATAAACACGATTACGCGACGAAAAAAGACGCAAAGCGTGCGATCAAACAGTATAAGAAGTATTACCTGAAGGAAGGCGATAAGATCACTTACGAAAACACGGTTTATACGATCCAGCCGCAGGTTTCCTTTACGGTAATGAATTACAGAAACGGTAAAGTTCTGGCTCTCTGCGGAGGCCGTGGAAAGAAGACGCAGAACCTGACCCTGAACCGTGCAAAAGATACAACCAGACAGCCGGGGTCCTGCTTCAAGGTTCTTTCGGCGTATGCACCGGCTCTGGACGCTGCCGGATACACCCTTGCAACAGCGATCGACGACTCCCCGTTCCACTATGGCGGAAGTATCAACCGGGATGTCCATAACTGGTGGGGCGACGAATACAGAGGTCTGAATACCGTCCGTGACGGTATCCGTGATTCCATGAACGTCCTTGCAGTAAAAACACTTTATGACATTGGACCTTATCTGGGAATCCAGTACCTGCAGAACTTCGGATTTACAACGATCGACCCGCAGAATGATGAGCATGTAGCAACAGCTCTCGGCGGTATTACAAACGGTATTACCAACCTGGAGATCACGGCTGCATACAGCACGATCGCAAACAAAGGAACTTATGTGGAGCCGATCCTCTATACAAAGATCGTAGCTATGGACGGCACGGTGATCCTGGATAATACACCGAAGACGCATACCGTTCTGAAAGAGAGCACAGCGAGCCTTCTGACCAGCGCAATGCAGGATGTTGTTAACAGCGGTACAGGTACTCCTTGTAAACTGGCAAATACGCCGGCGGCAGGAAAGACCGGAACAACATCGGAAGATAAGGACCTTTGGTTCTGCGGATATGTTCCGAGAGGAATCGCAGCTTCCATCTGGACCGGATATGATGAAAACCGCAGTATCACGATGGGCAGCAGCTATCACGAATATATGTGGTCGAAGATCATGAATCAGGTTCTTGCGAAACTGAAAAAAGAAGGCGGTAAATTTGATATGACCGGCGGCATCGTACAGGCATCGATCTGTAAGAAGTCCGGTAAACTTCCGGTTGGAGGTCTTTGTGATGGCGATCCGGGCGGATCCCAGGTCAAGACGGAATACTTTGCGGAAGGTACGGTACCGGGAGGTTCCTGCGATGTCCATACAAGCTGTGAAGTATGCTCGAAGTCGAAGAAACTTCCGACGGAATACTGCCCGAAGGTGGTTACCCTCGTCTGCAGAACGAGACCGATGGATGTAACCGGAAGTGAACCCAAAGGCACAACAGCAGATTCTCAATATGCACCTCCGAAAGATCACTGCAGCATACATACTGCGGAATGGGAGGCCGAAAGCCGGAGAAAAGAAGCGGAAAAAGAATCCAAGCGAAGAGAAAAAGAGAAGCAGCAGGAAGAGCAGCAAACAGAGGAGCAATCCGAGGAACCAAGCAGCTCTGATGATGAAAACTAATTATTTCACATTATTAGCAAGGGAAGTATTATTGTAAGTAATATAATTGGAGGAAAAGATGGCAATTTTTAAAGGATCCGGTGTTGCAATGGTAACGCCAATGAAAGAAAACGAAGATATCAATTATGAAAAGATCGAAGAGTATGTGGAGTTCCATATTGCAAACGGAACAGACGCTCTGATCATCTGCGGAACGACCGGTGAGCCTTCTACACAGGATGTAGAGGAACATATGGAAGCGATCCGCTGTGCAGTTGCTGCGGCAAAGAAACGGATCCCGATCGTTGCCGGATGCGGCTCCAACAATACCAGAACTTCCGCTTACACCAGCAAAAAGTCTCAGGAATACGGCGCGGATGCTCTCCTGATGGTAACCCCGTATTACAACAAGGCTACACAGAAAGGTCTGATCGAGCATTACACAAAGCTTGCTGCAGGCGTAGATCTTCCGATCATTCTCTACAATGTTCCGAGCAGAACCGGCGTGAACCTTCTTCCGGAGACGGCGATCAAACTGGGACAGACCTGCGAGAATATCGTTGCAGTAAAAGAAGCAAGCGGAAACATCAGCCAGATCGCTAAGCTTGCAAAACTGGCAAAGGAAACCGGATGCCTGGATATCTACTCCGGCAATGACGATCAGGTCGCTCCGATCATGGCACTCGGCGGACTCGGCGTAATCTCCGTTCTGGGCAACATCGCTCCGAGATATACTCATGACATGGTTATGGCTTATCTGAACGGCGATCCGGCAACCTGTACGAAGATGCAGCTCGAAGCGCTGGATCTGATCAACGCCCTCTTTGTTGAGGTCAATCCGATCCCTGTAAAGACCGCCATGAACCTGATGGGCATGGAAGCAGGTCCGTTAAGAAGCCCGCTCTGCGAGATGGAGCCGGCAAACCTTGAAAAACTTCGCAAGGCTCTGACGGATTTCGGAATCAAATTAGTAAAATAATACCGGTAAGAAAACGGATCATCATTCACGCTGACAGTTGTTGTCAGCGTGAATTGTAATAGAAAGATTTCGCCCTGCGCGGCGTTGTTTCAGAAAAAAGAGGTACGAAAAATGACAAAGGTTTTAATTCACGGATGTAACGGAAGAATGGGAAATATGGTCTCTCAGCTGGCAGCTGATTATGAGCAGATCGAGATCGTTGCCGGTGTTGACAGACCGGATTCCGAGCCGGGCGGAAAGTCCTACCCGATCTACGCATCTTTGGCAGATGTAAAAGAAGAGGCGGATGTTGTGATCGATATTTCCACAGCGTCTGCAGTGGACGGACTGATCGAGTATGCAGCCGAAAAGAACATGGCTGCTGTGATCTGTACGACAGGACTGAGCGAAGAGCAGATCGGAAAAATCTCCGATCTTTCCAAAAAAGTTCCGGTGCTTCGTTCCGGCAATATGTCCCTCGGTATCAATACGATGATCAAAGTGTTAAAAGCGATCAGCAAGACGCTGAATGAGGCAGGCTTTGATGTTGATATTGTAGAGAAACACCATAAACATAAACTCGATGCACCGAGCGGCACAGCAGTGATGCTGGCGGATGCCGTAGCAGAAGCGGTAGATGGCGAGATGGAGATCGTATATGACAGAACCGGCCGCCGGATGGAACGTCCGCACAATGAGATCGGTATCAGTGCAGTACGCGGCGGAACGATCGTCGGCGAGCACGAAGTGATCTTTGCCGGAACAGACGAGATCATCGAGATCAAGCATACGGCCCTTTCCAGAGCCGTCTTTGCAAACGGCGCGCTGAAAGCAGCCCTGTTCCTGCACGACCAGAAACCGGCACTCTATACAATGAGTGACGTAGTAGGTTGAGAGCTGGGACATTACATTGCTACTAAACTCGCGCAAGCGCTCGTTAAGGGCAATGCATGGCACGCACTAAACTCAAGCTGCGCTTACGCTTGCTTTCGCTAAGTGCTCCGCTCAAGCTGGTGGCAGGGAAAATCCTACAGAGAAAAGATAAACGGCGGCGCATCAGCGTCCGCCGTTTGTTTTATAAAGCGTATAGCGCTCATTCGAAAAGACCATTTCAAACCAGAACGGAATGTTGTACTTGTTGTTCTGTACGGTCGGGGTTCCGATCGCAACATAGTCGATGCCGAGATCCGAGACCGTGTCGTAAAGCTCTTTCGCATCCCAGGTCTTCTTTCTGTACAGAATATCGTACAGGTCTTTCAGACGGAGGAACTCTTCTTCTGTCTGGTACGAATAGTAATTATTGGAATAATAAGCGTAATGAATCTGCGAGATATCCGCATACTGCCGAAGCTCATCCGAGAGGGTGCGCGGAAGCAGGAGAACGGTTTCCTGCTCAAGTTTCTGAAGCTCTTCTTCCTTTGCCTCCGGATGATCCCGTTTCACTTCATCCTGAACGGTATAAGCGATCCCGCGCGTTGTCGCACTGATCTTGGAATGGTTCGAAAAACCGGAGCGGATATCTTCGTCTTTCAGGATACTGCGTCCGGAAACAAGAAGAACTGCGGCAAGAAGCAGTGTGATCGTCACGCGGCTAAGCTGCAGTTTCGGGATGTCACAGAGCTGTGCAAAAGCAGCGGCAATCACGATCGTGATCTGCAGCAGCCAGAACATGCGCCAGTAGACGCCGGTACCTGTAATGTAATGCTCCGCAAACGGCATCACGAACGGATTGATCAGGAAGATGATCAAAAGGAGCGAAGCCGTCAGGACGAAAAAGCGAAGCCGCTTTGCCGGCCCTTTTTTCAGACGGACTGCGAGGATCACGATAGCAAGAATAAAGAGGACCGGGACAAGGCTGAAACCGAAATAATGGAGCGCCAGATCGGTAAACGAACGCTCATATACACCCGAACCCTCACTCAGCGAACTTAAGGTTCCGGCATTAGTCAGGATCCAAAGTTTCCAAAGGACAAAAGGAACGATTCCTGCAGCAGGGATAAACATCTGGAAGAACGGTTTCCACTTCCTTGCCGTGATCAGGAAGGTGATTGCGTAGACGGCATATAATACCGGTGCCAGATAGGTTCCGACGGTCGATGCCGCCTGGCTTGCAAGCAGCAGCGAAAACAGGAAAAACATATTCCGGACTTTCAGCGTTCTTGTTTTTGTGATCCTCAGGAAAACATAGAGCAGAAGCGGAAGCAGGATATTAACCAGCACCGCTTTTCCCTGCCAGATACGAAGCGTCAGAAAAGCTCCCTGATTATAGGTGAACGGTCCGCACGTAAAATTCAGAAGGATCACAAAGAAAAGGAAGAGTGCGCTTTTTCTGCGGGAGAATTCCCGGCCTGCAAGGTAGAACGCCATGTAATGAAGTGGGATGAGAAAGGCCGGAAGGATGCTGTGGCAGAGCACAGCAGGTGTTGTGCAGAACATTTTGGAAAGCGCAGCGATCCAGGTCTCCCAGCTTACAAGAAGATAGGTCGGCGGGAAGACGCTGCCTTCGATCCCGCAGGAAGGAAGGACGTTCATCAGACGGTTGCGCGTAATGGTTGTAAGGCTTTGCGCAACATAAAAATTATCATCCACATTGTAGCTGACGTATTGAATGACGACATAGATGTGACAGATGATGAAACCGACGATGACAGCCCAGAGAAGGAAATGCCACCATCTTTTTATGGCGATATCTTTGATTACAAGTCGAAGGCGCTCAAGATCATCCTGCAGAGGAACTCTGTGTTTTACGATCGTGACGATCGCATAGGCAAGGATAATGCAGATCAGAGCGCAGAGATGAAGACTGTAGAGCGTCGTGAACGGCCAGTCGTTGTACATAAAGGGCAGGCTGTTGATGTGAAAAAGACATAATAAAATAACAAAGCCGGAAAGGACTTTGACGGCAATGCCCTGATTCACTTTAAAAAGCATCTGGACCAGGTCGCCCGTGATATAGCATAAGACGAGTATGAAAACGGGGAGTACCCAGACCAGATCGTCCCAGATAAATGATGCCAAGATTCTCACCTAAATTTATTTGTACTATTATAGAACAATCAGAAACTACCTTCAATAATACTTTGTAAACTAGTAATTATTTAGATTAGTAACGCAGAGGAAGATCTTCTGCCGCCAGCTTGAGCGGAGCACTTAGCGAAAGCAAGCGTAAGCGCAGCTTGAGTTTAGTGCGTGCCATGCATTGCCCTTAACGAGCGCTTGCGCGAGTTTAGTAGCAATGTAATGGCCCAGCTCTCAGTACCCTCGTTGGCGCTATCTCGCTGCGCTCGATGTCCGTTCTCGGGCAATGGCTGTTCGTGCAAGCACGACAGCCGCTGCCCTCACTTCGCTCAAGACGCGCACTCGGGTACATGGATCGCTGGCGCAGGCGGCAGAGAGGAATAAGATCTTCCTCTGCTGATTTCAAAATAACTATAGATTCACAGATAAATAAATAGTCTTTCAGGTTCGTTTATGGTATGATATCTCCGCATGTGTCCTAAGGAGATATGTTATTTGTCATGGAATGAGAGCGCAGATGATGCGCGAGGGATTTGGCGGAATGAGAGAACTGGAATATCCGTTTGATGCGGATGAGATCATCAGAAAAAGAAAATCACTGAAGAAAGCGCTCCTTCTTGAGGAAGGTGCCGGCAGGCTGCAGAAAAAAATTGCGGTCCTGGGAGGCTCGACGACGGCGAATGTGGTTCAGGTTCTGGATCTTTTCCTCCTGAATCAGGGGATCGAGGGAACGTTTTACGAAAGTGAATATAACAAGTTTTATGAAGATGCGATGTTCGGCAATCCGCAGCTGGATGCCTTTGGTCCGGATGTGATTTATCTGCACACCTGCATCCACAATATCTCCGCGTTTCCGGATCCGAATGACGACGCAGCCCAGGCAGAGGAGAAGCTGCAGGCGGAATACGAACGGTTCCGCTCGATGTGGCAGAAACTGGAAGAGACGTACGGCTGTGTCGTGATCCAGAACAATTTTGAGCTTCCCGACTGGAGACTGTTCGGAAATAAGGATGCCGTTGAGGCAGGCGGACGAGTCCGCTTTGTAAACCGGCTGAACGCGCTGTTTGCGGAGTATGCGGCAGAGCATCCGAACTTCTTCCTGCATGATGTCAGCTATCTCTCCGGCTATCTCGGATTGACCAACTGGTGCGATCCGTTTTACTGGAACATGTATAAATACTGTCCGGCAGTCCCGCTGATCCCGGAACTTTGCTTTTCGCTGGCGAACATCATCAAATCGCTGTATGGAAAAAACAAGAAGGCGCTGGTTCTGGATCTGGACAATACGCTCTGGGGCGGAATCGTCGGAGATGACGGTCCTGAAAATCTGAAGATCGGCTCGGAAAGTGCGGAGGGTGAGACCTATCTTGCTTTCCAGGAATATCTCAAGGCACAGAAATCGCTGGGCGTTCTTCTGAATATCGATTCGAAGAATGAATATGAGAATGCGATCGCAGGCCTTCAGGCGAAAGGCAGTGCGTTAAGCCCGGATGACTTTATCTGCATCCGTGCGAACTGGCAGCCGAAGGACCGGAATATTGCAGAAATCGCACAGGAACTGAATCTCGGAGCGGATTCCTTTGTATTTGTGGATGACAATCCGGCGGAGCGGCATATCGTTTCCGAGCAGATCGCAGGGATTGCGGTCCCGGAGATCGGAAAACCGGAAGACTATATCCGTATTCTTGACCGTTCCGGATTTTTTGAGGTCACGAACCGTTCTGCAGATGATGCCAAACGGAATGAGATGTATCAGGCAAACGCGCAGAGGAGCCGTCTGCAGGCAAGTTTTTCGGATTATACGGACTATCTGAAGAGCCTGGAGATGAAAGCGGAGATCGCGCCGTTCTGCAAAGAATATATCCCACGGATCTCCCAGCTGACGAATAAAAGCAACCAGTTTAATCTGACCACCCTTCGGTGTTCGGTTGCGGATATTGAAGAAATGGCTGCGGCAGAGAACTGGATCACATTGTATGGAAAGCTGGAAGACCGGTTCGGAGATAACGGTGTCGTTGCGATCGAGTCCGCGGAGATCGGGGATGAATCGGATGGAACGAAATCCGCGCATATCCGGCTGAACCTGATGAGCTGCCGGGTGCTGAAGAGGGATATGGAATTTGCCATGCTCGATGAGCTCGTTAAGGCAGCAAAAGAAAAGGGAGTTGTCCGATTGATCGGACATTATTACCCGACAAAGAAAAACGGAATGGTGGCACAGCTGTATACCGATCTGGGATTTACCAAAGAAGGAGAGGACTGGACGCTGGATGTGGCCTCCTATCAGCCGCAGTGCCGTGTAATAGATATCAACTGACATCTGAAAAGATCATAATACAGGAGAAACAATGGAAGAGAAGATCTACGAAAAACTGAATGAAATTTTCCGGGATATTTTTGACGATGAAGAGATCGTCGTAACACCGGAGACAAATTCCGATTCGATCGAAGACTGGGATAGTCTTGAGCACATCAATCTCGTGGTTGCGATCGAGAAAGCATTCAATATGAAGTTTTCCATGGACGAAGTGACCGGCATGAAAGATGTCGGCGAGATGGTAGAGATCATCAAAGAGCGGGGAACTCTCGCATAAGGAGTTTTGCAGCTTCCTATGAGCATATCCGTTTTTAAAAACCATATCGGAGAGTGGGTTGCGGCTGTGATCCTGGGATTTATGGAGATCCTGGCACTTTCGCTTTACTACCGGGATTCGCTGGGCTTCTGGCTGAAAAATGCAGGGAATGTCCTTCTTTTTGCGGGTCTCTGGATTCTTGCGACCGTCCTTTTGTATCTGTTCTTCCGCCTGATCGGACTGCTTTGCAGACCGCGTCTCGTCATCGGGAAAAGAACAGAAGGAAAGCATCCGTTTTTGTTTTCCGCCCTTGTTCTGACCGCATGTTATCTGCCGTGGATCATCAGCTTTTATCCGGGATCCGCGATCTACGATATGATGTACCAGACAGTACAGGCGGACGGATTTATGGCGATCAACGCCCACCATCCGATCTTTGCGACCTATGTGATCGGTCTTTGCTCGAAGATCGGTCTGGCACTTACAGGAAGACTGAACCTTGGCATCTTTTTGTATATCCTGCTTCAAAGTGCCGTCTGTATTTTCAGCTTTGCCTATATGTATTCCTACATGACGAAGCTCGGCGTCAGCAGGCCGTTCCGGCTCTTTGTTCTCGGTTTTCTTGCGATCACGCCTCTTTGGGGAGGTGCGATGCAGTGCGGAACGAAAGACACGCTGTTTACCGGTCTGTTTGTGTTTTTTATAGTACTTAGCAGCCGCCTTCTTCTGGAAGGCAGCCGTTCATTCCGAAGCAGGCACTGGATCTTTTACGGCGTTTTGATCCTGCTTCTTTGTCTTTACCGGAATGCGATCTGGATTATTTTAGCAGCTTCGATCCTTGTTTTCGTTATTGCTTTGAGAAACGATAAAAAAGCGAGGATCCGGCTTGTCCTGTTCAGTCTTGCAGCGCTTCTTCTTGCAGGGGCGTTCGAGACGGTGACGAAACAGATCTATCATACAAAGACCGAGACCGGTGAGATCCTTACGATCCCGTTTCAGCAGACCGCGCGGTTTGTCCGGGATCATCCGGAGGAGATCAGTGAAGAAGAGCAGGATGTGATCGAAAAAACGTTTGTACTGGAAGATTTCAGACAGCTTGGAGAATTGTATTATCCGATGTCGTCTGATCCGGTGAAAGCCCGATATCACTGGTGGGCTTCCGACGAAGAGAAAACCGTTTTGGGTGATTATTTCAATGTCTGGTTTTCCATGCTGAAAAAACGGCCGGGAACGTATCTTGAGGCGACGCTTTCCGGTACCTACGGCTACTATGCGATCACGCCGGTGATCAAAAACCAGAAAGGCGGGGCGGGAACGACTGTCCAGTTTTATCCGGATACCCTTGCCGTACAGAGCGTGATTGATGCGTCATCCGGAACCCTTTCCGAAGATTTAATCCCGGAAAGCCCGGAATCCTTAAAAGGCGCGCAGCAGGCGCTGTCCGGCTGGTATTACTTCTGGCAGAAGATGCCTGTGCTGGGACTGTTCTTTAAATGCGGATTCTATTTCCTGATCCTGCTGGCCGTTACGATCCGGTATGGAAAACGGAAGAACAAACTGATCCTTCTTACGATACCGGCATTTTTGCTGATCCTTATGGCGATCGCATCGCCGGTGAATGAACATATACGCTATATACTGCCTGCAGCTGCCGCATTGCCGATGATCATCAGCGCGGCCGGGGCAGAAGAAATAAAAAAAGAAAAGTAACACTTGTTACCGGAGGAAAATATGAAAGAAAAAGTATTAGAACTGTTAACGGAAGTCAACGAAGAGATCGCAACCTATGAAGGCGAAAATCTCCTGGAAGATGAGATCATTACTTCTCTGGAAGTTATTGAGATCGTTTCCGCGCTGGAAGATGAATTCGGCATCACGATCTCCGCAAAGAATATTTCCAAAGCAAACTTTGCAACGGTAGATTCCATTTGTGATCTGGTAGAAAGCCTGCAGTAACAGATGACGCTTGTTTCGCTTTATTTTCTGATCTTTCTGGCGGTCTTTACGCTGGTTTATTATCTGCTTCCCGGACGGCTGCAGTGGATGTGGCTCCTGGCAGCAGGACTGGTTTTTTATGCGCTCTGTTCCTACGGACTGGTTCTTGTCCCTGCAGCGGACGCACTGATCGCCTTTTGTTTCGGGAAATATTTTGAAACAAAAAAGAAAAAGTGGATGATGGTTCTGGAGCTGGTTCTGATCATCGGCATCCTGTTTGTTTTTAAGTATGCCGGATGGCTCGGAACCGGATGGACCGGACTTTTGACCGGATTCAGCTTCGGCCGGGCGGAAACCTGGCTGGTGCCTCTCGGGATCTCTTATTTTTCCATTATGGCAATCTCCTATTCCGTGGATGTCTTCCGCGGCGTAAGTGCAGCGGAGAAAAACTTTGCAAAGCTTTTGCTTTATCTCAGTTTTTTCCCCGTTATGACGCAGGGACCGATCTGCCGTTATGAAGAGATGCGCAGGCAGCTGACCACATACCACAAATTCCGTTATGAAAATCTGACGTCCGGAATCCAGCGGATGATCTGGGGCTTTTTTAAGAAACTGGTCCTCTCCGGCCGATTTTTTGTCGTCGCCGGAACGCTGACGGAAGGCTGGGGAAAAAGCGGATATACCGGTGCCTGGGTCCTCCTGTCCGTCGTCACATTTTCATTTACCCTTTATATGGATTTTTCCGGCTGCATGGATATCGTGATCGGCACCGGAGAAATCTTAGGGATCCGGATCCCGGAAAACTTCCAGCATTCCTATATGTCAACAACAATACCGGAATTCTGGAGAAGATGGCACATTACACTCGGAACCTGGCTGCGGGATTATGTTATGTACAGCTTTACGATGTCCCGTCCGGCAAAATGGTTTACGAAGAAAACAAAAAATTCGATCGGTCGTAAGAACGCGGCGACGATCATCACCTGCATCGGGATCTGCCTCGTCTGGCTGGTGTATGCGCTGTGGCATGATATCAGTGCGGTCTTTCTTCTGAGCGGTGCCTTTTTTGCCTTTATCATCATCTTATCAACGGTGTTTGATCCGCTGGTAAAGCGCTTCCGCAAACGTTTTCCAAAAGCAGTGGAAAGCCTTCCTTACCGGTTTTTTATGTGGGTTCGGACGCTGTTCTTAAGCATGATGGGAGCTTATTTTGTTTTTATGCCTGCAGTCAAAGACGGAGCGGCCTACTTTTTCCGTCTGTTCGGACCGACTGCCGGAAGCTTTCTGCAGACGCAGACGGATGCGGAAGGCGTCAGACAGGTCCTGCTTCTCGGATTGGATGTACCGGATTTTATTGTTCTGGTCCTTTCCTTTATCCTCTGGATCGTGGTCTCAAGGCTGGATGCGAAAAAAGATCCGAGAGATCGTTTGGCGAAGATGCCGCTTCCGGTCCGATGGATCATTCTGCTGGCACTGATTCTTGCTGTTGTATTATTCGGACAGTATGGCGGACTGGACACAAACAGTTTTGTGTATCAGGCGTTTTGATGGAACAATGATGAAGAAATTTGCTAAAGCCGTATGTTTCTGCCTTGCACTGGCGTTACTGCTGGCGTTTTTCAATCTCATACTGATGCCGGATACGGACTTTTCCGCTGATACGAGCGGAGGAGTCTGCGACGATTGCGATTATATGGTCCTTGGGACCAGTAATGTTTTTTACAATGTCAATCCGCTGGTGATCTGGAATGAGACGGGCTATACCGGATATAATGTTTCTTCCGAACAGGCGCCGCTGATCATTTCCTATTACGAGCTGAAAGCGGAACTGAAAAAAAGAGTGCCGAAAACGGTGTATCTGGACTGCGGAGCATTTTCCTATAATTACGGAAAGCCGTCGTTTAACCAGCTTTCCCTTGATAAAATGCCGCTCAGTCTTGATAAACTGAAGCTGATCTCCGAGCTTGGCGAGGATGATGAAAAAAATCAGATCAGCAAAAAAAATACCTATGCGAAGATCAACTATCTGATACCTTTATATAAATTCCACGAACGCTGGAAAGAGATTTTTGAAGGAACCCTGAAAAGCCGCTATCATGCAAAGTATGAACATACCTTTATGGGATATGTGGCAGAGAAGAGCACCTATGTCTATGAAAAAGAATACCGGTGGCTTCCGACGCTGGAAGAATTCGGCGGTGCTTATCTGACGGAGATCTCGGATCTGAACAGGGAATATCTGGGAAAGATCCGTGCGCTTTGCGAGGAGAATCAGGTGGAGCTGGTCCTGTTTAAGACACCTTCGAAGGGCTGGATCCGGGAGATGCATGATGCGGTAAAAGCGTATGCCGCAAAAGAGGGGCTTGCGTTTTTTGATATGAATGAAGAAGCCGTGCTGCAGGAGCTCGGCATTGATGAAAAGAAAGATTTTGCGGACTCTTCTTCGCACTTTAATATTTACGGTGCAGAGAAAGTCAGCAGATATCTAGCAGCATATATGAAAGAAAACAGTTCATTTCAGGACCGGCGGGGACAGAATGATCCGATGGAAACCGCATGGGATCAGATGTACCGCGAGTACCTGGAATACAAAGAGAGTTAACCGTGGTTTTTTCAGGCAACATTTTTTTATTTATATTTTTGCCGGCAACGCTGATTCTTTATTTTAACCCGCTTGCAAAGAAGATGCGGGACGGCGGCCGGGTCTATAAGAACATTGTCCTTTTAGTGGCAAGTCTTGTTTTCTATGCCTGGGGCGAGCCGCGCTTTGTCTTTATCATGATGCTCTCGATCGTCCTGAACTGGCTGATCGGACTCGGGCTTGGAAAGACGGAAAAAACAGTGAACCGGAGGCTCCTGCTTGCGGCAGCGCTGCTTCTGGATCTCGGCCTGCTCTTTGTCTTTAAATATCTGGGATTTGTATCCGGAATGTTCGGAGACCGGATCAATATAGCGCTCCCGCTTGGTATCTCTTTTTATACCTTCCAGATCCTGTCCTATGTATTGGACGTGTATTTCAATCCGAAAAAAGTGCAGAAAAACCTGGCGTGGCTGGGGCTTTATATTTCCATGTTCCCGCAGCTGGTGGCAGGCCCGATCGTCCGCTACAGTGATGTTGCTGCGGAGCTTGCGGACCGTCAGGAACGTCCGGAAGATATTACAGAAGGCGTCCGCAGATTCGTGTACGGTCTCGGAAAGAAAGTGCTTTTGTCCAATTTCCTGGCGATCATCGTAGACTATGCGTACCTCGGAGCAGGCTCCCTTTCTGTCGCGACCGCCTGGCTGGGAACGATCTGCTATACGATGCAGATCTACTTTGATTTTTCCGGCTACTCGGATATGGCGATCGGTATGGGACGGATCTTCGGCTTCCATTTTCCGGAAAACTTTGATTATCCGTATGTCTCCATGTCCTTTACCGAATACTGGCGCAGATGGCATATGACACTCGGAAGCTGGATGCGGGATTATCTGTTCTATCCGCTTCAGAAAAGCAGCGGATTTATCCGGCTTGGCGGATGGGCAAGAAAGAAGCTCGGGAAAAAGAAAGGCAAGTATGTACCGTCGACCCTGGCACTTCTGGTGCTCTGGCTGGCGATGGGATTCTGGCACGGCGCGAACTGGAACTTTGTTGTGTGGGGACTGATGTTCTTTGTACTGATGACCTTCGAAAGCCTTTCCGGTTTCGGAAAGATCGCGCTGAAGGCAGCTTCGACAAAGGGATTTCAGGTGCGGAAGATCTTTTTCCATATCTATGTGATCTTCTTCCTGCTCCTGGCCTATGTACTGTTCCGTGCGGAAAGTCTGGACGCAGCAGGCACGTATTTTGCCAATATGTTCGGGGCAGGAGGCGTGAAACTGTTTGATGCGGACTGTGCAGACTATCTGCGCAACGGAATGTTTGTGCTCCCGGTTTCCATCCTTCTTTGTACGCCGCTTGCACGTTGGATCAGCGGCAAAGTGCGAGGGGACACGTTGCGCGATGTCGTACGCGGTATCCTCGTCCTTGTGATATTTATTCTTTCCGTTCTGTCTGTGGTAACGGAAAGTTACAGCCCGTTTATATACTTTAATTTTTAGAGAAAGGAAAGGTTTCGGATGCAGGAAAAGAAAGGAATTTTCGAACGCATAGCGACCCGGATCGTGATCGTCATCATGGTTCTGTTTCTGCTGTCGGTGATCGGTGTTGCCATCGCCGTGAAATGCGGCGCGACCGAACTTTTCAAGATGGATCATGATATCGAGACCGAGGTCTATGAGATCAACGAAAAGGATCCGCTGTTTCAGAAAATATATAAAGGCTACAACAACGGTATTTATGCGGCGGAAAACTATGTGGAAGCCTATTCCAAGGATCTTCTGCTGGAGCGGCACCGGATGGTGGAAGCCGCGGTGACGTATAAAAATCTGATCGGATGGCGTCTTTATGCGCCGAGTGAATATACGAGTATTCTGTATCTCGACGACGGATATCTCGCAAATGCGAATACGAAAGAAAGTGCGGAGAGTATCCAGAAGATCGCGACCAAGATCAAAGCGCTGAAAGACTGCTGTGAAGAGACCGGTGCAGAATTTTTCTATATGCAGACGCCGGGCAATGTCAATAAGTTCGGTGATGAAAAGATCAACAACGTAAAAGATTTCGCCAATTACAATGCGGATCTCCTGATCGAAGATCTCAGGTCTTACGGGATCGAGTGCTTTGATCTGCGTGACAATATCCGGGATACCTTTGATGATTATCACAGTCTGTTTTTCCGTACGGACCATCACTGGCGTCAGCCGGTGGCGCTCTGGGCAACGGGCGAGCTTTCTGTCTATTTAAACGAACACTATCAGCTTGGAATGGATCCTTCCGTTTATGACAGTGACCGCTACGATGTTGAGGTCCGGGACAGCTACTATCTCGGATCGCTCGGAAGAAAAGCGACGCTTGCGGCAACACAGCCGGATGATTTTGAGATCCTGTATCCGAAGTTTGATACGGATATCACATTTATCATGGAGAATAAGAACATTCATAAGACCGGGGATCTGACGGTCACCTATGATTATGAAGAAATGGAGCATCCGGATATTTACTGGCGCGAATGCTATCTGGCGCTTTTGAGTTTTTACGGAACCGGCCGTGCGACGGTCATCAATAATGATCCGCCGAATGACAGCCGTATCCTGATCGTGGGAGATTCCCTTGCGATCCCGATGACCTCTCTGCTTGCGCTGAACGCAAACCAGGTTGAGATCATCGATCCGCGGTATTTTGAGGGAAGCATCCGTGAGTATATCCGGGAGCAGAAACCTGACCTTGTAATAAATACGTATTCGACTACAATAATACAGGATTATTATCCGATCTTTGATTTCTGATCTGCCGGATAGAAAAGGCGGAAGCAGTCATGCGTTCGGAGCAAAATTTATGATGTACGATAAGATAATCATCGGAGCAGGTTTATACGGCCTTTATGCAGCAAGGCATTGCGGCAGGAAGGGAGAGAGGGTGCTGGTTCTGGAAAAGGAACCGGAGGCTTTTTCGCGTGCCACCTATGTGAATCAGGCTCGTGTGCATCTGGGCTACCATTATCCGAGATCCCTTTCCACGGCCCGTTCGACCGCACAGTATTTTGACCGGTTTATTAAAGATTTTCCGGAATGTATTTATGATGATTTTCTTCAGGTCTATGCGACAAGCGCGCGCTTTTCCTGGACACAGGCGCAGCAGTTTGAAAAATTTGCGGATGCCGCAGGGATTCCCTGCAGACGCATCGCCGTGAGTGATTATTTCCGTGAGGGTATGTGCGACGGTGCGTTTCTGACCGGGGAAGTGACCTTTGATGCGGCGATCCTGAAGGAGCGTCTGCTGAAGGAGATTGCGGAGCTTCCGTCGGTTGAGATCAGATACAGCCATGCGGTAACAAAGATCGAAAAAACAGAAAAGAGCTTCCGGCTGTTTGCCGGAGAAGAATGGTTCGAGAGCGGATTCGTTTTGAACGCGACGTATGCAGGTGTCAATGAGATCTGCTCGATGGCGGGATTCGAACCGTTTAAGATCAAATATGAATTGTGCGAGGTCATCCTCTGCACGGTATCGGAAGCGCTGAGAGGTGTCGGCATTACAGTGATGGACGGACCGTTTTTCAGCATCATGCCGTTTGGAAAAACCGGCCTGCATTCGCTGACCTCCGTAACCTTTACCCCGCATCAGACCAGCTACGATACCTGCGCAAAGTTTGCCTGCCAGGGTTCAGACGCTGCATGTGAATACGGAAATCTTCATAACTGCAGCAGCTGTCCGAACAAGCCGGAAAGCGCATGGAATTATATGTCACAGCTTGCGCATAAGTATCTGAAAGATGAATTTGAATTTTCGTATGTGAAGTCGCTGTTTTCCATGAAACCGATCCTGATGGCTTCGGATGTGGATGATTCCAGACCGACCTGCATTCGGGTTCATTCCGAGGCACCGTATTTTGTCAGTGTGCTTTCCGGAAAGATCACGACGGTCTACGATTTAGAGGAAGTATTATGAAAAAGGAAAAAGAGCAGAACTTTGTTTCGGCAGTTGTCTATGTGCGGAATAATGCAAAGACGATCCTTCCGTTTCTGGATCATGTTTATACGGAAATGGATGAATTGTTCCGGGACTTCGAAATCATCTGTGTGAATGACGCTTCCACAGACGCGTCGGAAGATGCGATCCGCGCCTTTGCAAAAGAAAAGCAGCATGCCGTGACACTGATCAATATGGGATTTGTACAGGGTGCGGAACTTTGCATGAATGCAGGAGAAGATCTGGCGATCGGTGATTTCGTATATGAATTTGAAAGTGCGTGCGTGACCTGGCCGGAGGATATGATCGAACGCCTGTACCGGAAGATGCAGGAAGGATATGATATTATCTCCGCTTGTCCGGAAGGAAAAGTCCGTTTTTCCTCACGCGTGTTTTACGGGGTCTTCAATAAGTATTCCAATATCAGTACAAAGATCCGCACGGAAGCTTTCCGTCTGGTATCCCGCAGGGCGATCAACCGGACGATGGCCATGAGCCATGTGCAGATGTACAAGAAGGCAGCGTTTGCAAATACAGGATTAAAACAGACGTTCCTTACCTTTACCCCGCACGCAGGGGCGGACAAAAAGAGCGGGAAAGAAAGAAGAAGTCTTGCTACGGATTCGCTGATCCTGTTTACCGATATCGGATACAAGATCGCGTTTGTCCTGTCGATCGTTATGCTGATCTTTGCAGCGATCGTCGGAATTTATACTGTTGTGATTTATGCGGCCGGCCATCCGGTCGAAGGCTGGACGCCGATCATGATCTTTCTGGCGATCGGATTTTTCATGTTATTTGCGATCCTTACCTTTGTATTGAAATATCTGTCGCTGATCCTGAATCTGAATTTCCGGCGTCAGCGTTATGTTGTACAGGAAGTGGAGAAATTATGAATACCTACCGTTATGAAGAAATAGAAACAGGGCAGAGCGAGAGTTTTACCGTTACCGTAACGGAAGAGATGATGGATGCGTTCCGCACGATCACGGGAGACGTCAATCCGCTTCATCAGGATGACACGTTTGCGAAAGAGAAAGGCTATCAGAGCAAGGTCTGTTTCGGAATGCTCTCGGCATCCTTTTTATCAACACTGGCAGGCGTTTATCTGCCGGGAAAATATTCTTTGATCCAGAGCGTGGAAGTACATTTTTCAAAACCGGTCTTTCCGGGGGAAGAGCTTTGTATCACCGGAAAAGTGATGGAGAAAAATGATACCTTCCGGTTTATCCGGATCAAGGCGGAAGCAAGGAATGCTTCCGGTGAGAAAAAAATGAAAGCATCAATGCAGATAGGAGTAATGGAATGAGAAGACTGGTGATCACGGCAGCGGATTCCGCATTCGGAATGACACTGCTTTCCAAACTGGCGCAGCAGGGACTTTCGGATTTTGAATGGATCTTCGGAACATATTTCGATGCGAAAGAAGCATTGGATGAGGTGATGGAACGATATCCGGAACTGAAAGAAAAAATGCGCCTGAAGAAAGTGGATATGCGAAGCATGGAGGAGATCGCAGAATTCTGCAGCGATCTGTCCGCTCTGGAAACGGCAACAGATTTTGTACACCTCCCGGCACCGAAAGCGTTCCCGATGCAGTTTAAAAAACTCTCCTGGGATGTCTTCCGGGACCACATGGAAATCTCGTTCCGTTCCGCAGTTTTGATCTCACAGGAGATCCTTCCTGCAATGGCAAAGAAGAAAGAAGGCCGTGTGATCTTAATGGCTTCTTCTTGAATTTTCCCATCATATTCTTTCCTTTCTTTTATATATCTGTCACTAAAT